>JBIJCS010000221.1:0-7704 GCA_044344575.1 Pirellula sp.
TTTGCCGCGCCGCTTCCGCCCCCACTTTGCAACGCCATCCACGATCCGATCGCTAAATTGGTCGCGGACTCTTTGGGGAGGTACGCATTGAACACAACTTGGCCATCCTCCGCTCCCGACCGCGAGTATTTGTGCAACGCGCGAAGCATCTGAGGGAAACGATTAGCGATCGCGCGCCAATAGGCTGAAGCAGGCTGGGCTGTGAGTTGACTTTCGACTGCATCTGCCGCGTTCGAGAGTTTTTTGCGCAACTCACTAGCATCCCGCGCGGCACTCTGCAAATCATTGCCCAACATGCGATACTCAAGATATAGATCAGGTTCCAAGTGAACGCGGCACAAGATGGCCTGAACTCGGTCGTCGATCACTTCGCGCATCAAATCCCTGACCTTCGTCGAATGCTCTCCTAACCACTCCTTTCCATCTCCGAAGAGGAAGCTCGGGGCCGCAAGAAATGTTGCATCCGCGCGGGAATCCGTGTTCTGCAAAAGTGTATCGAGCTGCCGACGCAATGGCACAGACTTTCCCTCGCTCTCCAACATCGGCTTGAGCAACTCCCAAGGTCCCATCGTCAATCGCTTAACCTGCTGATCGCCAGCGGTGCTGAAGTCATCCGTCACCATCGCAATTTCGCGCCCATGATCCTCTTTGGTCCAATACTGATACTTCTTGCCACCTACTTCCGCAGTCTTCGCTGTCCAACCGCTAATCTCTGGGAGCATCTCATCGAGTGGTCCCGGATCTTTTCTCGTCCAACGAAACACTTGATGGTATTGACCAACACCCTCTCCCGGATACCACCCAATCGTGAATGTCGCAAAAGCCTCCGGTGCAACCCTATCGAGCTCCGGTATCGCATTGCTCTGCGGATAGACTTCCGACCACCAACCTCGAATCGCAGCAATAGCCCCTGAATCATTGACTGCGTCTTTTGTTAAAAATAAAACCGCCTCAAGTCCCGGCGGAAGCATCTCCGTTGAATATGGGACACCTACCGTTGGCGGAGCCCATGGCACGTCATTCGAGTCGGCTTGTAAATTGAAATATTCCAACATGGGATCCATCGTTGAACCAGACCCCTTATTCCCCGATCCACCGACTGGCAAGTTTGTAACAACCGGGCTTGGCTCCGCAGTTGGTTTCTTACCTGCCTGAACTGTGACAAGCCCCTTTTGATTGCGTCCCAGCACGACCACCAAAAGCGTTAACAACAATGCCGAACATCCAATCACCATAGGAAAAAACCACGCAGGCTTCTTCGGCTTGGATTTCTTTTTCACCGAAGTTGCTAACGAACTCGCCCCGGAGACAGCCTTGCTAGCCTGCGTTCCATCAGGACGCTTTTTCTTTACTCCAGCCTTCTTTACTCCATCTTTCTTCACTCCATCTTTCTTCACTCCATCTTTCTGTAAGCCTTCCTTATGCGAGCTTTCTTTTTGCGGTTCGTTCTTCGTTGCTGTGTTGGCATTCGCAGTAACTGACACCGTAGGTTTACTTGAAACCGTTTGGTCGATTACCACGTCCTTCGAAGTCGCAGATGCAGTTAGAGTTCCATCCACAACACCTTGTGCATCGGTCCCTTTCTCAGGCTCCACTATCTTTTTCGATGCAGGCTGATTTTCAGGCTCCACCACTGTTTTCAAATCGGCACTCACCTTCGCCGTAGGGCTGACTGCTGGTGTTGATGCTCCTGTGGCCGGCGTAGCTTTGGGTGCTGACGGTGTAGCTTTGGATGCTGACGGTGTAGCCTTGGGTGCTGACGGTGTGGCCGCCGGGGCTGACGTTGTGGCAGAATTTGTTGTCGGTGTAGCCGTGCCGGAAGATTGTGGCGTGTTCGTAGAAGCACTGGGCCCTACTACCGGTGTTTGTTTGGTTGTCTCCTTCGGGGCTGACTTGGTCGGCAACTCGGGCTTTGCTGGCTGTGTCTGTGACTTTGGGATCACGGTCGGAGTTGTAGATGCCGGTGCCTTGGATGCGACCTGTGTTTTCGCGGGTGCATCCGTTGATGTAGGCGATGCAGGCTTTAACGGCGTTGCAGGTGCGTTTGTGGCAGCAACCTTGATCGGTGTGGTTGATACCGGATTCGTCGTTTCTGAGGGCAAGATCAGTTGGTCGAGTGCCCGCAAGAGTGCATCGACGTTGGCGAAACGAACGGCTGGGTCCTTTGCTAACAAATGCATCAAGCAACGCACCTGAGTCGCCGGGACACGCTCTGGAGGTGTGATCGGAACGTTCGCATGTAGCTTGGCCCAGTTCTCCGCTGGAGCATCTTTACCAGGATCGATTGGCCATTGCCCTGTTAGACATCGGTACCACAAGCACCCCAAGGCGTACATATCGGTTGCTACACTGGGAATTGCGTTGGGAGCAAACAGCTCAGGTGCTGCGAGGGCTATACGGTGCTCAGTACCACCCAGTACACTTTGAACTGTTCCATAGTAAGGCGAACTTGGAGGAAACAAGGGATCACGAAGCAAACGAAATCCTTGCATCTCATTCCAAACCACTGCATCCAGACACAAATGTCCATGCACCATCTTGGAAGTGTGCAAAAACTTGAGTCCTGCGGCTACGTCAAGCACTAACTGGTAAGCTTGCGACACGGACATGGGACCTTGTTCGAGCACTTCTCTCAAAGACAAGCCCGGGACAGCTTCACAAACGGCATAAAGATGCTTGAGCGTTGCACCGGATTGCATCCAGCGATCCAAATGGGGTGCGTGGACTTTGCAATGCCTTTCCGCCCACTGCAAACTCGGTGGCCAAGCTTGAACGGCTTGGCTTGCAAGTTTTTCATCTGCAAGTGCAACAATCCATAAGTTTTTTGGTGGAAAGGCAGACCATCGTGCTGTCGTTGCATCCTCTCCTTCGTACCAACAGGAGCCACGTTCTGACTCCAGGGATCGGGTAACTCGCAATTTGCCTAGCTGCAACGGATGGGACAAGCCTCGGTACAACACATTGGCTTGATACGCACTGAGTTTTTCTTGTTGCACAAGCTCCTTGATCACCAGCGCAGGATCCGTCTGATTCTCTTGTCCAATCACATCGGCCACAGCCCGAGCCCATTGACGGCACTGCTCGGGCGTAGCAAGCCCGGCAAGGTGGACGCGTTCCCAAAGCTGTGCGGTGGTCAATGACATCCGAATTGAGATCCCTTGCAAATCGGTCGTGTTGGCAATAGGTTTAAGGCCGAGCGAGGATTTGGTTCTCGGCAGGTCCCGAATCGCTCTTTTAACAACTTATCCCCTAGTATAGTGATTCCCACAGTATAATGGCTTCTCAGCTCATCGTGAAACCGACTTCGGAAGAAGTCGCATCCAGTGCCTGCGATTGGCTGATTGACGCGATCCGTGAGGCGATTTCTACTCGTGGGCGATGTGTGGTGGCTCTATCCGGCGGCTCTACCCCTAAACGGCTGTACGAAATGATCGCCGAACGGCACTTGCATAGCCTCGATTGGAGCCGCGTCCATCTTCTTTGGGGCGATGAACGCAACGTGCCCCACACGTCAAACGAAAGCAACTATTTGATGGTTCAAAAGGCTTGGCTAACTCCAGCCGTTGCGACCGACAACCCACAGTCGATCCCCCAAGTCTATCCGGTACCGATCCAAGTAGCAGCACCAGAACAGGCGGCATTAACGTACGGCGAAACCATTCGCAAAGTCCTTGGTGATTCCCCCTCCATCGACATTGTGCTTTTGGGACTAGGCGACGACGCGCACACCGCTTCTCTGTTCCCAGAAACGTCCGCGCTCGCCAGCCTCGATGGTTTTGTCGCGAATTATGTTCCGAAATTCGAAGCGTTCCGCATGACCATGACGGCAGGGCTACTGAATCAAGCCAGAAAAATCGCATTTCTGGTCTGCGGGGGATCGAAAGCCCCGGCATTGGAAGTTGTTTGGCACGGCCCGAAGGAACCGGTCAAATTTCCCGCGCAACTCATCCACCCGACCAATGGTGAACTTTGGTGGTTCACCGACTCTGCTGCCGTTCCTCGCTCCGGTTGGATCTAGCCTGACTCTGCCAAATCAACAGCGACACCTTCAGCCCAATCAACTCGCGAGGATTGGTTGCACCACGTTACCGTGAACATCGGTCAATCGAAAATCTCTGCCGGCGTAGCGGAAGGTCATTCGCTGATGGTCATATCCCATCAGATGCAGAATCGTGGCATGTAAGTCGTGAATCGATACAGGATTTTCAACCGCTTGAAATCCGAACTCATCGGTCGCGCCGTAGATTGTGCCCCGACGTACACCTCCTCCGGCCATCCAGATCGAAAATCCCCAATGATTGTGGTCGCGCCCTTGGCTTGCTCCTCCTCCGTCTTGCCCCATCTCAACCGTCGGAGTTCGCCCGAACTCTCCGGTACACAAGACCAAGGTTTGGTCGAGCAGTCCGCGCTGCTTCAAATCGATCAACAACGCCGCCAAACCTGAATCGCATTCGTTTGCAACTTTGCGATGCTCGTCTTTGATGTTGGAGTGACTATCCCAAGGTTGCATTTCACCGTGCCATGTCTGTACGAACCTTACTCCGCGTTCCACCAGGCGCCTTGCAATGAGCAACTGGCGATTCTGTGGCCCTTCTCCATAAAGTTTAAGGATATGCTCGGGTTCTTGCGAAATGTCAAATGCATCACTGGCTTCCGTTTGCATTCGAAACGCAAGTTCAAAGGATTTCAATCTCGCTTCAATGGCTTCCTCGCCCGGTCGCTGCTCGAGATGCTGGCGATTGAAGTGTTGCAACAGTGCAAATTGAGCCGATTGCTCCTCTTGACTAAGTCGTTGGTTCTTGAGGTGATCGATCAACTTGGAGACATCGGTTTTGGATGTATCCACGCGAGTCCCTTGAAAAGCCCCCGGCAAAAACGCGGATCGCCAATTCCCAGCACCTCCGACGGGTAAACCGCCGGGACAAAGGGCCACAAACCCCGGCAGGTTTTCGTTGATTGAACCCATTCCCCAAGTCAGCCATGAACCGAGGCTTGGCCGAACCAAACGCATGTCACCGGTGTTCATCAACATCAACGACATTTCGTGACTTGGTAATTCCGCGTGCATCGATCGAATGACAGTCATCTCATCGACGCATTGCGCCAGCTTCGGAAATAAATCGCTAACCGGAATCCCACTCTCACCGTATTGTTTGAACTCGAAAGGTGATGGAAGTGCTACCCCCGTCTTGCGTTCGGTCTGCAGATTGGAAAAGGGGAGCATTTGCCCCGCGCGGCGGGTTAACTCAGGCTTTGGATCAAAGGTATCCACTTGGCTTACCCCACCATTGAGAAACACATGAATGATGTGTTTCGCCTTCCCCGGAAAATGGGTTGGCAAAAGTCCAAGCGTTCCCGAAGAACGATCCCCTCGTGGCTCGCCATCTCCTCCTGTCTGGCCGAAACAGGAAGAGTTCAACGATGGAGAATCGTCCAGTAGCAACTTGGAAAGTGCCAGTCCACCGAATCCCATTCCGCAACGGCGCATCCAGTGACGGCGCGACGCTAAGTTTGCTTGCGCCTCAGGAATACTAGAACCGTGCGTACCATGATGAGGCATGCCGGAATCGCATTGGTGTTTTCGATTCATGGTTTGATCAATCGATGAAAGTGAATTCGTTCGAAGCGAGTAATGCATGGGCGATTTGCACCCAGCGTCGTTCGCGCTGTTGGGACGCTGTATCCGCTGCCTCACCATTTTGTTGAGGGTTTGCAGTCACCGCCGCATGGTTCAAAAACTGCTCCGTAGCGTTCCACTCTGCGTCTGTTGGCCGACGCCCTAGAACATGCAGCATGAGCAATTCAAAACGGGTCTGATCTTTGGTTTCCCCCGCAGCGGCCGCGACCGCTGGATCAGAAGCGATTTTTGCCGAGAGCTTTGTGGCTCGCTCGTAAATGAATTCTGAATTTAATGCGAAAAGGGTCTGTTGAGGTACGTTCGTATCCGGTCGCTTGGCCGTGCATGCATTTGGGTTCGCTACATCGAATGTACTCATCAGCGGAGATACAACGTCTCGGTTCACGAAACCATACACTGTCCTGCGGGTGCTCGAAGGAGCGGCTTCTAAATCCACTGGACGTCCACCTCGCGACACGTCCAAGTCTCCCGAGATCGACAACATGGAATCTCGCATCGATTCAAAATCGAGCCGTCGTCTTGGCATTCGCCACAGCCAACGATTCTCGGGATCGATTTCGCGGAAAGCACGATTCTCGATCGCTCCCTGACGATATGCTTTGCTTGAGACGATCAATCGGTGCAGTGATTTGAGCGACCAACCTTGCTTGCGAAAAGTATCAGCGAGGAAATCGAGTAACTCCGGGTGAGTCGGTGGTTCACCCCGGGTTCCAAAGTCATCTGGAGTACGAACCAGCCCGACGCCAAAATGATGCTGCCATGCCCAATTGACGAGCACCCGAGCGGTCAGAGGGTTCTCTTGGGAAACAATCGCACGAGCTAAAGCGAGTCGACGTTCTCCATCTCGAAAGATGCTTGGCTCCGGTTTGGACAACACACTCAAAAAATGAGGTCGCACAACGGAGCCAGGGGTCAGCGGATTGCCACGCAATAAGATGCGGACTTCCTCCGGATTCATCGGTTCACGAACAACCATCGCCCTGGCGGGTGCCCCTGGCGACGAAAGATTCAATTGATGGATCGCCCCTTTCTTTCCGCTGATCATGTCGGAGATCGTCCGATTGGTCAGCTTCGACGCTTGGGCTTCTGGAACTTCTAATGGACTCTCAGGCCCATAAAGGTGTTTCCGCAGTTGCCGATACGTTGGACTGTTGATGACCAAGTGCTCTGGATGATCATCGGGGTGAAGCGTTCCTTCTGCCGAGGCCTCGATGGCTGCGTTGAGCAATGCGGTTGACCATCGTCGATGCTCTTGGGCAAACAAATCACCGTAGACGGTGGCAAGTTCTACTAAAGATTTTGGCTTCTTTTCTGTTACAGCGTCTAGAACCAGCGGATTCCAGAGGGGTGGATCGCTTCGCAACGCATGCATCGTTTCAGGTTTCGTCCCGCTGGCTTCCAGCTCTTTGCGGCAATTCGCAACGAACTCCTCCATACGCTTAAGAAATTCTTCTTCACCGATCGTGCCGAACCCCTTGGCTTGAATCCAGAGTCCGAACACTGGATCATTTGTTGGAAGGGATCCCAAATAACTCAGCCAACGATTGTGGATCATCGGGCGCAAGTCATCGGTTCGATAAGAGAGGAACTGCGTGGAGACGTCTTGCATTCCGACCCCTTTCGCGATCTCAGCTAGGTAAAGACCGACTTGCATTCGAAGCCTGCTGCGCATGACTTCATTTTGCTCACGGGCAAACTCACGTTGCTTCTCGTCGAGTGATGCCAATTGTGCAGCGTAAGACGGCGTCGCATTCGGATCGGGAGCCGGCCCGATCACCGGCAATGTTTCGGGAGATTGGCTCGGAGCAATGCACGCGACCAACGCGTAATAGTCTTCCGTCGTAATCGCATCGAACTTGTGATCGTGGCAACGGGCACAAGAGACCGTCAAACCCATCAGGCCTCGCGTGATGACGTCAATCTGGTCATCAATGGTGTCGTGAGGATTGCGAAACTGCATACCTACCGTCAGAAACCCCAACGCCGCGAGTGACGGATCGCTCTCGTCGAGCCCCAGTTGATCTGCCGCAATTTGTTCCGTAATGAATCGATCAAACGGCAAGTCC
>JBIJCS010000222.1:0-7637 GCA_044344575.1 Pirellula sp.
TCCGAGTACCCAAACTGCGGAGAGTTATGGGATGCCGATGCCGTTGACAGAGACGCTTCGTGGTCAAGGGAAGAAGGAAGGGCAAGGGGTGATTGATGTAACGGCGGATGAAGCGCGCGGTATTTTTTACGTGATCACTTGTGAGGAACAGCATTGGATGTTGTACGATTTCAGGAGCAAGTCGTATCGGAATCTTGGTGTGACGTTGCGAGATCAGCCGAACACATTGATTGATTTGAAGGGTAGGGGGTGCGCGATCACTGCCGACTATCGGCTTGCGCGTTACGTACCGGGCGATGGGGATGCGATGTCGGGTACGGTTTTCATTGATGCGTTGATGGTGGGAGAGCGACCTTTATCGGAGGTGATTGGCAAGGACTGCGTGCATCCTGATTGGCGTATATCTGCGGATGGGACAACAGCGTATCTACAGTTCTTGAATGACTTGCGTATGTTTCGTGTGGATCTCCGAGGCGAAGTAGGTATACCGGTGGCGGTGGAGGATTTGGGTGTGCTAGCGGTAACGAACCCAGAGTTCTTCGATTTTCAAGCGGGGCCGAAGTTGAACTTGGATGGTAGTCCGCGTCCTGTGCATGGATTTCATCGGTTGCCGGATGGAACTTTGACGCCGCTGCATGCGGTCCTGGGGATGATTATTACGCGAGACGGGACGCTCTATGCGACAACTTTGTATCCGTTTACGTTAATGAAGCAGGTCCAAGTTGAACCGGGTAAGTGAGCATATTGATGCTTTTGGTTTTTTTAGTCTTGGAGTTCTGAGGTTTCTTGAGCGAGTTGGGCAACGGCGAGTGCAGGGGCGACGCGGGAGAAGTCAGGTCCTAGTTTTTCGGAGAGATTGCAGCGACCGGTGATGCCGAAGCGATTAGCGAGGGTTCCATCTTTGAGTGCTTCGCGGACGAGGAATTCACCATGTCCGCTGCAGATGAGTGTTGAGACAGGTTTGTTCGACTCGGTGGTTGTAGGGGAGGAGAGCGTTAGAACTTTTTCGAGGCCACGTCGAAGGAGTCGCGATTGTTTTTGATGAATTGTTTTTGCGATTGCATCGATGTCGGTATCGGTGATGGTTGAGCCGTCTTCGCCGACGAGTCTAGCGAGACGAAAGCGTGCATGGAGTCGGGTCATGGGGCGAGAATCGCAAGTATCACAATCGTCGGGAGCTTCGTCGAGATATCGCATCCAGACGTATGCGTCACGGGTGGTTGCGAAGAGTTCGTTCATGACGGGGCATCGTTTTCCGTGTAGAGGGACAGAGCGCACGAGGCCGGCGAGATTGGACCGTTCAACTCCGGTGTAAATCAGTTCATGTCGTTTCAATCGGTCCGAATCGGTTTTGGATTTGCTGAGAACATTTTTAGGTGAGATGCCAACGATATCGATCGTGGTGGAGCCGATGTCGACTACGACGCCGTGTTGGTTGGCTTGTAGGAATCTTCGAGACCAATTCGCGAGCGCATGCCAATTGGAGGCGGCGGTGATCCAAGGATCTCTCGCGGCTTGTGCGGGGCTGCGCCATTGCCCATCGACGCCGTAGACATAGACGAGTGGGGCGGGAAAGAGCCGGGTGACTTGTTCGAGGATTTTTGCGACACCTTCGGCTCGGGTGGCAAAACAATCGGCGAGTTCACCGGTCATGGTCAAGGCGATGGCGTGGAATTCGGGACAGTCATCGATGCAAGTGGCAAGTGTCGTTGCGAGTTGTTCGGACTGTTTCCACATGGGGAATGGGATGGAGGCGGCCCAGGTGGGTGTGCCTGCACTGCCGCAGAGAGCTAGCTTGAGATTTGCACCGCCGATATCGATGCCCAGCCATGGGTTTGAGGGTGGTGCTGGTGGCTTATTTTTTTGTTTGTTGGAGGATGTCATAAGATCAGCATGCAATCGCCGTAGCTGAAGAATCGGTAGCGTTCTTCGACGGCTTTGCGATAGGCTTCGAGCATGAGTTCTCGGGTCGCGAAGGCGCTGACGAGGACGAGGAGTGTGCTACGGGGTAGGTGGAAATTGGTAAGTAGTCGGTCGACCGCATGAAAAGTAAAGCCAGGGCGGATGAACAGATCGGTTTGTCCGGCCCATGGGATCAAGGTACCTTGGCCGTGCTTTGCTGCGGTTTCGAGAGTGCGAACGGAGGTGGTACCGACGGCGAGAATTTTCCCACCTTCGGCGCGTGCACTTTGAAGTCTGCGGACGACGTTTTCGGAGATTTGTGCGACTTCGCTGTGCATTTGATGATCATCGAGTTTTTTTGCGGCCACTGGTCGGAAGGTTCCTAAGCCGACGTGGAGGGTGACGGCGAGGAGTGCTGTGCCGCGTTTTCGGATCTGTTGTAGGAGTTCTTCGGTTAGGTGCAGACCTGCGGTAGGTGCAGCGACGGAGCCGGGGTTTCGGGCGTAGACCGTTTGGTAGCGTTCGCGATCGGTATCGGTCATTTGTCCGTCGCGGATGTAGGGAGGCAAAGGGATGCGGCCTGCGGCTTCTAGGAGATCGAGCCAAGGAGCATCGGGGTTTGGGACGCAGAGCAAGTGTCCTTCGGGGGTGAATGAAACGACTTTCAGCCCCTGTGTTTCACGTCCTTCTTGGTCTCGAATGACGATGCGCTCCCCGGGTTGCATGGTTCCGCGCGTTTTGGAGAGGAGTTCGGCGATGCCATTCTCTTCGCGAAGGTAGAGACCTTCCCAGCGACCGCGCGTTTGTTCTCGGTAGCCGACGAGTCTCGCAGGGATCACGCGAGAGTCGTTGACGACAATGGCATCACCAGCGTTGAGGAAGGATGGCAAGTCGCGGATGGAAGCATGAGAAATGGTACCGCGTGCTCGATCGATGACCATCATCCGGGCATCCGTGCGATGCATGGGTGGGTCTTGGGCGATCAGGTCTTTGGGGAGTTCGAAGTCGTAGAGATCCATCTCGTCAGTTGGATCATTGGACGATGGTTGCGTCGAGTCCTGCATGCCGGTTGGCTGTCTCTCGTGATGAGGGGCTGAAGATTGAGTATTTATCCTATCGTTATGGATCGGCGGGATCTGGTTATATGCGAAGGGGCCAAGAAATCCAAATGGTTAGTGGCTGGAAGATAGGCAAGGAGATAGGGGCAGGAAAACGGGTGGGAGTGAAGTATTGATAGGGGCAGGAGAGTAGGAATCAATCTTGTTCGTGTTCGATCGTTGCGCTGATCGAGTGTGGTTTTGGCATAGGGGTGTGGGTTATGGTAGTTCGCGCACTCGGATGTGTTTGAATTCGACGGGTGCACCTTCGGATTCGAGGCAGAGGTAACCTTCTGGCGGATCTGCTTGATTGCCACCGGAGACTTCGTGTCCGTTGACCCAGAGTCTTACTTCTCCGTTGACAGCGCGGACGTAGTAGAAATTCCAGTTGGGGGATGGTTTGCTGAATTCACCTTTGGGGAAGCTGCGCGAGCCATCGGGCGAGAGGGGGGGGAATGGTTTAAGTTTTGATTTGCCGACGGGGAAGATATCACCGTGGGTGGTGAACCAAGTCGCTTTTTTGCCTGAGCTTTTTTCGTATTGTTCCGTGTAGCCGTGGTCGAGCACTTGGACTTCGATACCGGCGTTTGGTAGGCGGTTGGGTACGAGGCCTTCGAGAGCTTCGTCGGGGGTCCAGAGGAAGAACCCTGAGTTTCCGCCTTGGGAGAGGTGTCTCCACCAGCCGACGAATTCGAGGTTTCGGTATTTCTTTTTAGAGCGGAGGACACCGATTGGTTTTCCGGTGCAATGAACGAGAGGACCGTCCCAGGTCCAAGTATCTTCATCGCAGTTTGCGCGTTGGAAATCGTCTTGACCGAGTTCGACCCAACCGGGACCGGTGGTATCGATTTGGATGAAGGCTGAGGCAGCACCGGTTTCGGGGGTTGCGATTGGGGTTTGGTCTTGTGCTTGCGTGGCGTGTATGTTGGTCCAGAGGGCAAGAGCGACAAGGCTGATGGCGAGGGATTGTGAGACGGTGTGGCGTAGGGTTGCGTGGAGAGGGGTTGGAGCGGATCGCGTCGTGTTCGGTTTGTGATAGTTCATCATGATTTGGATCAAGGAGGGAGAGGAAGGATGATACGTAAAGATCGCAATCGTGGGTTGGTAACGAGTGGGGAGTCAGGTAGTGTTGGGGAGCAGGATACCGGATGGAGAGGGAGGACGCAAATTTAGGGGATTGTGGAGGTTTATCGTTCTGCCATGATACTTCGTCCGCCGTTTTTAGCGACGACGATATGGTCGAGGACGCGGATGCCGACGAGTTCTCCGACTTTGGAGAGTCGATCGGTAACGGCGATATCTTCGCGGCTGGGGGTCGGGTCACCGGAGGGGTGATTGTGAGCGAGTATGATTGCCGATGCGCTGTCACGGATAGCGAATCGAAAGACTTCTCTTGGGTGAACGAGGCTGGCGTCGAGGGTACCGACGGTGATGCGATGAGAGGTGATGGGGCCGTGTTGGGTATCGAGGGTCACGATATGAAATTCTTCTTGGAGGCCATCGGCGGCGAGTCTTGCGAATCGTTTGAGGCAGAATCGGATTGCGTCGTCGGAGCCACGGATACGTTCGGGTGTTGGGGGGGCGATATCGCGTTGGACGGCGATGCGACGTCCGAGTTCGATACCGGCCATAATTTGGCAGTAGCTATCGCTGCGAATGGCTTTGCTGATGGGGCGTAGTTCGTGGATACTAGCATCGATGAGTTTGGAGATGCCTTGGTCTTGGAAGCGGCTTGAGATGGCCAGTCCGGCTTGGACGGCCGATTCACCGGGTACACCGACACGGATGAGGATAGCGAGTAGTTGTGCATCGGTGAGGTGTTCGGGGCCATCGCGTAGGAGTTGTTCTCTGGGGCGATCTTCGAGAGGAACGGATTTGACTTGTTGGCCGAAGATTTGTTTTTCGATCCAACCGTTTACGCTATCAGGATCATCAGCGATCCAGCGGTAGATCGTTTGTCGTTCTTCGATGCGGCTTTCTAGGTGCCCATCGCGAGCGAGTTGATTGAGGACGCGGGTAACGTAGCCGGGAGATAGGTCGCGGCATTGGAGTTTTGCCCAATCGATCGAGAATTCACGTTCTTGTCGGAAGGAGTCGACAGCGGTGCGTAGTTTTCGGATGCGTTGTGGGTTCATCGCAGGGGGTTGGTAAATGAAAGGGAGGGTGGAGGATTGGAACGCGTTGGCGGTTGAGGGTGATGAGGACAAGATTCACGATATCGAAAACATGCAAAAATTGCTTGAAAGTGGCACGAAAAAGTTTTTCGAGAAACTTGGTATGATTCTTTTGCAGGAGTGAGTGTGAGGAACCTAAGTTTTGAGATGGAAGGGGAGAAGGCATAGCGATGACGCGAGGGGATGAAGGGGTTTTGGTAGGTGAGCGAGCTGTCACGCCGGTAGTAGTAGGTGCAGTGGGAAGTCGGCAGGTTGTGTTCGGTGGTGAGTCGATGAGTTTGATCGCGGGGCCTTGTGTGATTGAATCGTTGGATTTGTGTTTACAGATAGGTGAGGGGGTGTTGAGGGCTTGTGAGACGTTGGGGGTTGGATATGTATTTAAGGCATCGTTTGACAAGGCGAATCGCACGAGTGGTGGCAGTTACCGTGGGCCTGGTTTGGAAGAGGGGTTGCGGGTGTTGGAGGAGGTCAAGAGGCGGTTGGGGGTACCGGTGACGACGGATGTGCATGAGAGCGGTCAGGCGCGGGGTGTGGGAGAGGTTTGCGATTTGTTGCAGATTCCCGCATTCTTGGCGAGGCAGACTGATTTGTTGGTGGCTTGTGCTGCAACGGGGCGGCCGATGAATGTGAAGAAGGGACAGTTTATGGGCCCGATGGACATGCGTTATGTGGTGGAGAAGGTTGGAGGGGAAGGTCAGGTGATGTTGTGCGAGCGGGGAACTTTTTTTGGGTATGGACGGTTGGTCAACGACATGACGGGATTGGTGCAGATGCGGGGGTTGGGGGTGCCGGTGATTTTCGATGCGACGCATTCGGTGCAGCAGCCGGGTGGTTTGGGTGGAGCGACTGGAGGGAATCGCCAGATGGTCGAGCCGTTAGCGAGGGGAGCTGCGGCGGTTGGGGTAGATGGATTCTTTTTCGAGACGCATCCGGAGCCGGATCGCAGTCCGAGTGATGGTCCGAATATGGTGCCTTTATCGGAGTTTCCGGATGTGCTGGGGCGAGTTACGACGATTTGGCGAACCACGAGAGGCTGGCGGGCGTAGAGGATCGTATCAGAAGGACTGTTGTCTGAATTCGTGTTGAACGGTTGCTTGTCTGGTATTGATCGGTGATCAGGGCCGAGAGCTAGGACTTTGGAAAGTTTTGTTGATTGTTATGATCGTCAGAAAGCGCGTGATTGTTATGGATTATTTCGGATCGATTGCGCGCAAGTTGATGGCGTGTGGGATGGGGGTGTTGGGGATTGGTGTGGTAGGGATTGGGGTGGTAGGTTGTGTTGATCCGGCGCAGCGGGACGTGGAGAGCATTCAGGTCGAGACGGCGGTGAGCAAGGAGAATCGCGATTCGTTGCGTGAGGCTTTTCGATATTTGCCGCAGTTGATTCGTTTGGATCGAACGGCTGCGATGCAGGAGATCAACTACCAGTTGAATACTTGGTCGAAGAGTGTGACGAATCCTCCGGACTGGAAGGCTTCGTCGTTGCTTGAGTCGATTCCTGCAAATTTGCGAACGATTGATTTTGCGCAGCGGATGACAGCGTTGGAGTTTGGTGAGCCTGAATGCGAGTTCATGTTGCAGAATCAGTTGATGCGTCAGATTTCGCAATGGGTGATTGAGAAGCCGTATCGGGACGGGATGTTTCAGGAGTGGTTAGAGTCACGCAAGGGTGAATTGTCTGCTGAGGAGTGGGCGCGGTTGGAGACCACGTTGAAGTTATTTGATTGGACGATGTGTAACATTGCGATTGAAGGAAGCGCGAAAGACATCGAGCAATTGGTGAACAATCCCGAGTTGCCATTGAATGACACGTCGATGGTGTATCGTCAGTTGCCTTGGCAGACCATGATGTTTGGACGGGGGGATGGATGGGAGCGAGGTCGGGTCTTTACCCAGTTATGTTTTTCGCAGGGGATTGATGCGGTGGTCTTAGCGTTGCCGAGTGTGACGGGGGCTACGGAGAATGCGGCGTTGCGATTGTGGAGTATTGGGGTACCGATCGGCGATGACATTCTGTTGTTTGAGCCGAGGTGGGGTCTACCGATTCCTGCGGCAACGGGCAATGGGATAGCGACATTAGCGCAGGCCAAGAGCGATGCATCGGTGTTGCGACGGGCGAAGTTGCCAGGGCGGTTTGAGTATCCGGTCGAGATGAAGGATTTGAAGGATGTAATTGCGTTGGTGGACATCGAGCCGTTTACGGTGGGCAGGACGATGTACACGTTGGAGCGATCGCTGACAGGTGAGAATCGTCAGCGGTTGAGTATTGATGCGGATGCGTACGAAGCTCGATTATTGGCGATCGATCCGAAGTTGTCTGTGCGGCTTTGGAATGTGCCTTGGATGGCTCATGTGTACAATCAAGGGGTTCGTAAGCGGCTTGATGACATGTCGCCATTTGCGGTGAATTACATGGAGCGGGTTGGCAGTTACGTGACGGATACGCCGATCAGTCGTGCGAGAA
>JBIJCS010000223.1:0-7619 GCA_044344575.1 Pirellula sp.
TTCGCTCCCCTCGGGCTGACCTTCGGGTTGACCTTCTTCTCGGTCTTCGATCATCTTCTTGACCTGACCTGCAATGGTACGTGCAGGACCGACCAATTGACCAGCGAGGGTGCTGCCCGGCGAGAGAATCTGTCCGACAAGCATGGATATCTGCTCGCGGCGACTCGGCCACTTGGCAACTTTCTTGACTTGTTCCGCATTCATGGCCTCGCCGTCCATGACCCCACCCTTGATCTCGAGTTTCGGGAAAGCTCCCGAATCTGCGAGCTTGGTGATGGACTTGACGAGCGACACGAAGTCTTCGCAACCCCACAAAACCGCCAAGCTTCCCGCTTGGTCGTCAAATGCTGGTCGCAAACTGGTGCCTTCTGTGGCCATTGCAGCAAGGGTCCGCTTTACCACCATCAAGGAGATTCCTTGATCTCGTAGTGTCTTGCGGATCGTGTAATTTTCGTTTCCGGTCATGCCAACGATGTTGGCAACAACCGCGTCGCTAACGCCATCGAGCTTGCTCGAAATATCGCGAGCGATCAGCCTCTTGACAACTTTGCTCATGTGTTCACCTATTCCTTAAACCGTTACGCGAACGCTTGGGGACATCGTCGCGCAGATGGCGATGGACTTGATGTATGTACCTTTGACGGAGTTCGGTTTGACCGACTGCACGTACGAGATGAATGCGCCAATGTTTTCGATAAGCTTGTTTGCATCGAAACTCATCTTGCCAACCACAGCGTGCAAGTTCGCACCCTTGTCGTTACGGAATTCCACCTTACCGGCTTTGTATTCCTTGACGACGCGCGAAACATCGCTGGTCACCGTCCCGGCTCGTGGAGAAGGCATCAGTCCGCGAGGACCAAGAACCTTTCCGAGAGGACCGACCATACCCATCATGTCTGGGGTAGCAATACAGACATCGAAGTCGAGCCAACCATCTTTGATCCGCTTCGACAATTCTTCTGCGCCAACTGCATCCGCCCCGGCTTCCTCAGCCGCTTTGGCCAAGTCCCCCTTCGCAAACACGATCACGCGTTGGATCTTTCCAATCCCGTTGGGCAAAACAACCGAACCGCGAACGATCTGGTCGGCTTGGGCTGGATCAATACCGAGATTCATGTGGATTTCGACGGTTTGGTCGAACTTCCGTCCGCTGAACTGCTTGAGCAATTCGACGGCTTGTTGCAAAGGCATCGGGTTCTTGCCCGGAGCTTTTGCCAACATCGATTTCATTGCCTTTGTTGGTTTCACCATTTGGAAATTTCCCTCGACTATCCTACGATCTCAATGCCCATGGAACGCGCGGTGCCTTCGATCATGCGACGGGCATGTTCGAGATCTCGTGCGTTGAGGTCGGCCATTTTCTTGGTACAGATATCGTCAACCTGCGCCTTGGTGACCTTGCCAACCTTTGTCTTGTGTGGTTCACCAGAACCGCTTGCGATTCCAGCGGCCATTTTCAGCAGCGCGGAAGCAGGTGGGCTCTTGGTGATGAATTCGAAGCTACGATCTGAGTAGACGGTGACCACGACAGGAATCGGGGTGCCGTTGAACTCACGCGTTCGGTCGTTGAATTGGGAGACGAACTGTCCGAGATTGATCCCGAATTTACCAAGGGACGTACCGACCGGTGGTGCCGGCGTCGCCTTGCCTCCCGGCACTTGAAATGCCGCTTTTCCTACTACTTGCTTGGCCATATCCCACGAAACCTGTAATTGACGGATTTCTAACGACAAACGCAAAACGAACAACCGGGCCCATTACCCAATGCTCGACTTGCGTCAGGACTACAGCGACTCGATTTGCCAGTGATCTAGCTCTACCGGGGTGCTGCGTCCAAAAATATTGATGATGACGGTCACTCGTCCGTTCGCTTCGTCGATGCGATCGACGTCACCTTCGAGGCTTTGGAAGTTGCCTTCCTTCACTCGAACGCGATCGCCGGGTCGGAACGGGATCGAGGTCTTGGGTGCTTGTTCTTGATCCACGTCCGGATGCACGAGCTTGATAATCCGCTCGACATCCGCGTCGGTCATCGGGGTGGGTTTTCCGTAAGTTCCGGTAAAATCGCCGATGCCCGGTGTCTCTCGCACAAGGAACCAAGTGTCATCCGAAATGATCATTTGGATCATTAGATACCCGGGGTACAGCTTACGCTTGACAATGCGTTTCTTTCCCGCACGGGTGAACTCCACGACATCTTCGGTCGGCACAAGAATCTCGCCGAAGTACTCTTTTAGATTCGACAGTTTAATGCGTTTTTCCAATGCTTCACGGATGGAATCCTCGCGGTTGAATGCAACCTTGAGAATGTACCACTGCGGTGCACTCGGCAAACTCTCTGTCGTATTGTTCGTGGAATTACTCACTCGAAAACCTAGCGCCAGTACATGCGAATCATCAACCGATTCCCGCCCTTTGCGAAAACCGCCGATCAATCTCCTGGCTGTTGGTCAAGTGCCCCAAGGGGACACTGACTCGCCAAAAAACTAACTCACTCCTAGCAAATCAAACAAGAACTGCCAAATAGCATCGTAGCTAAAAAGCAGTAGTGCGAGAAATGCCATCGTGAATATAACAACCGTTGAAGCTCTGTAAAGCTCTGTTTTTGTCGGCCACGAAACCTTGCTCATTTCCGCTTCGACGGCGATGAGGAAATCGGCAAATCTAGGCCAATTCACTAGTCGGTAGCCAAGCCACATGCCAGCAGCGACCAAAGTAGCTGGTAGCCAGTACCTTGCACCGCTCCAGAAACTGCTCGAATCTGCTGAACCAGATGGTGCGACCCATGCACCCATGGTTTCGAATAATTGCCAGCCACCCAGCACGCACGCCAACCAAATCGCGAGACAAGTAAGCTGACGGACGACTCGCCCCTGCTTTTGCTTGTACTTCGTGTTCGTCAGAAGCTCGCTAGTAAAGGAGCGTCCGAAGGAATCTTCTGATATCGTTGCCATACACTCAGTCGCCTTCCGAGCCGCGTTTCTTGGAGATCCGCTACTGCACTCTTCGAATCCATACCTGATTCAACGCCAACTTGTTTAGCAGGGGCGGCAGGAATCGAACCCGCAACCCCCGGTTTTGGAAACCGGTGCTCTGCCAATTGAGCTACACCCCTAAACTCAAGTCACGGGCTTAGCACCCGAAACTCTACGTGCCAATCGCGGGGTTCTATCCCCGCGATCTAAAAATTCCAGCCAATCCACGCATCGAGCTGTGGACTGGTTGTGCATCATTTGATTATCGGAATTACTCGATGATCTTGGTTACTACGCCCGAGCCGACGGTCTTACCACCTTCGCGGATAGCGAAGCGTACACCGTCGTCGATTGCGACCGTCTTTTGCAGCTCAACGATCACGCGGACGTTATCGCCAGGCATGCACATTTCGGCGCCAACGAGTTCAGCTGAACCGGTAACGTCGGTGGTTCGGAAGTAGAACTGTGGACGGTAGCCGCTGAAGAACGGGGTGTGGCGTCCACCTTCGTCTTTGCTCAAGCAGTAAACTTCAGCTTCAAACTTCTTGTGTGGGGTGATGCTATTCGGCTTGGCCAAAACCTGACCGCGCTCAATATCTTCACGCTTCACACCCCGAAGCAAGCAACCGACGTTATCGCCAGCACGGCCTTCCTTCATTTCCTTGCGGAACTGTTCAACGCCGGTAACCGTCGTCTTCTTCTTTTCTTCCATCAAGCCGATGATTTCGACTTCTTCACCAACCTTGATCATGCCTCGCTCGATCCGGCCAGTAGCAACAGTACCACGACCTTCGATGCTGAACACGTCTTCGACTGCCATCAAGAATGGCTTGTCTTCTTCTCGGGTTGGTTGCGGAATGAATGCATCAACAGCAGCGAGCAATTCGCTGATGCACTTCGATGCAGCAGGATCTGCTGGGTTTTCGTAGGCAGCGCGAGCGTTGCCACGGATGATCGGGGTTTCTTCTCCTGGGAAGCCGTACTTCGAGAGAAGTTCTCGGATTTCCAATTCAACCAACTCGAGCAACTCTTCGTCGTCGACCAAATCGCATTTGTTCAAGAACACGACGATTGCTGGAACGTCAACCTGACGAGCCAAGAGAACGTGTTCCTTGGTCTGTGGCATCGGACCGTCTGCAGCACTCACGACGAGGATCGCCCCGTCCATCTGTGCCGCACCGGTGATCATGTTCTTAATAAAGTCGGCGTGACCAGGGCAGTCGATGTGAGCATAGTGCCGATTTTCGGTCTCATACTCGACGTGCGAAGCTGCAATCGTCACAGTCTTGGTCGCATCACGGACGGTACCACCCTTGGCGATATCCGCGTAAGTCTTCGGAGTTGCGAGCCCCTTGGCTGCCTGTACTGCCAGCAGAGCACCGGTTGTAGTGGTCTTGCCGTGGTCAATGTGACCAATCGTTCCAACGTTGCAGTGGGGTTTCTTGCGTTCAAATACCTCTTTGGCCATTTTTTCCTACAACACCTAAATAAAAACCCTGAAAACCGTCGCCGTGAAGACACCACCCGCAGCGGCCATCACCCACGCGCAACACACAGAACTACGATTCACTGTTCTCCAAGCATAAGCAAATTCTATTAACCTGCAATGCTATCGACTCTCGTCGAGGATAAAAGCTGCTGATGGGACTTGAACCCATGACCTCTTCCTTACCAAGGAAGTGCTCTACCAACTGAGCTACAGCAGCGAGAACAGCAGAGCGGGTGAAGGGAATCGAACCCTCGTATTCAGCTTGGAAGGCTGCTGCTCTACCATTGAGCTACACCCGCAACCACATCAGTACCACCCGCCCGAATGATTCGAACAACCCGAATTGCTCGAGCGAATAGACCCGAAATCTTATCGAACCACCACGAGGTCGCCTACCCGAAAACGGTCTGCGCCTGGTTCAAATTCCTCAGATTTCAGTTTGCAAAGCCATCAATCGGCGCTCTGCCAATTAGTGCTCTGCGCGACCTGTAACCTCCCGGAGTCTCCTCTGGAGGCCAAGTCACCTCCGGAAGAATGGTGCTCTGGAGGCAATGGGAAGTGTAGGATTCGAACCTACGTAGCCGAAGCAACGGATTTACAGTCCGTCCCCTTTAACCACTCGGGCAACTTCCCGCCCAACTTTTGCTAGGTTTCTCGAGGTCAAATCACCCTAGAAACTTAGGCATTCCAAACCAATCATTCAACTCAAAACATATTGAGCCGAATTACCCGCCGACCCCAGACCAGCTAAAGCCGGCGATGGGACTCGAACCCGCAACCTGCTGATTACAAATCAGCTGCTCTGCCAATTGAGCTACGCCGGCATTGGTAAGGAGCGACCGTTCGCCAGTGCCGAACCATGACTAAGCCAATAAATCCAGCTTTTGTCATTACCCAGCCTTGCGAGTCGCACTAGTGTACTGATGTCTAGATTGCTCGCAAGGCGAGTTTTGGACGAAACAAACGTTCCAAACGAACTATCCGGTACAATCGTTACGATCTAGCTTCTTTCTGAAAGACAGTTTTTATCGGGAGTGGTTCAAGATCAGTCCAAGGATTTCCGCCCTGGACGACAAGTTTTCCCGGAAAACACCACGCATGGCACTGGTGGTGCACGAAGCCCCCGCCTTGCGAATTCCTCGCATGCTCATGCAGGAATGCGTGGATTCCACGAGTACCACCACGCCACGAGCACCAAGCTTATCTTCGATCATGTTGGCAATTGTCTCGGTCATCCGCTCTTGGACTTGCGGACGCCTTGCCACCTCATCGACTACGCGTGCGAGTTTGCTCAGACCCACCACCTTGCCGTTCGGCAAATAGCCTACGTGTGCTTTTCCTGTAAAAGGTAGCAAATGGTGTTCGCACATGCTTTGGAATTCGATGTCTCTGACAAGCACTATTTCGTCGTAATTCTCTGTGAAAACCCTCTTCAAGTGGATGCTCGGGTCTTTGTGAAGTCCCGAGAAAACCTCTGCGTACATCCGGGCAACTCGCGCTGGGGTTTCAAGAAGACCTTCTCGGTTTGGATCCTCTCCAACCGCGATCAGTATTTCGCGAACCGCTCGCTCGATGCGTTCGTGATCGACAGGTCCCGCGTTCCGCCCGCTTTGCTTAGGGTCCGTGGTCGTGCTCTTTTCTGTCACTGTTTTCTTTCGTTTGTTGTTGATCCCTCGGGCACTCGATGCTTCATTGCGTCCTGCGGCTCCCTTTCCCTCCTGATCTTCCGCGTTGCGTGCCACCAACCGCTTGCTGCTAATCATAACCCATTCTCCCGATTCGAGATCCCGAAAAAGCAATACCGGCTACTTCTGCTAGGGGATCCGCCACTGCAAATCCAGGTGCTGCTACCCCAGCCTTTTCAATCCGCGGTATCGTAGCGGGATGCCAAGTCGTCTCGGGCAGAGATTCACCGATCGGTTCGTAGGAACACAATTCGGTTCCTCTCCACAATTTCCTCGGAAAATCGTTACACTCAGGCGCGTAGCGACTGACGATCCCCTCCCGCAATCCTCGCTACTCGTAACCAGCCCCTCCACTATCCCCCGCAATTCTTCTTCACCCTCATGCACACCCCTGAATCGTCCTTTCATGATCCAAGCCACCAGAGTCATCCAAGCCAACAGGGGCATCCAAGCCAACGGGGCGGAAACGCCGTCTCGGTGAAAGATTTTCAGCAACTGATCCACCGCATGTACTACGAGAAGGATGTGCAACGTGGTATCCCGGGGACTTTCATGTGGCTCATGGAAGAAATTGGTGAATTGGCTTCCGCACTTCAACTAAATGACGATCGCGAAAACCTTGCCGAAGAATTTGCTGATGTCCTTGCATGGTTAGCCACCATCGCTAACGTCGCGAACATCGATTTGGCCGCTGCGATCACAAAGAAGTATGGGAATGGGTGTCCGGGTTGTGGACTGTTCATTTGTGATTGTGCGATCCAAGAAAAGCCTTAACGTCCATTGTTCCATTTCTTTGCGGTTTCCACGCATCAGATCCCGAGGAGTTCGACCCCTATGCTCGATGTTGCAACAATCAATCAGCTTCATACCTCGACTGTCGCCCGATGGCACCGCGAACCAGTCGATCATCCCTATGGCGATCCAAGCGATACGTCAATGACTTCTGAGAACCCGCTTCCAATCATCTGCCAACAACACCAGTTCAATTACTTGTTATGGCACGAAGAAGATATCGCGCGGTCAACTGACGTCTCCGATGCTCAGATAGCTCAAGTGAAACGGAATATCGACAAATACAATCAAGCCCGTAACGACTGGATCGAGAAAGTTGATGACTGGATCACCGCCGATTTGGAGCGTAAGGGTATTTTGCCTGCGCCAGATGCGAAACTCAACACAGAAACACCAGGCTCTGCAACCGATCGACTCTCGATCATGGCTCTGCGGATCTATCACCTCGAAGAACAGCTGGAGCGAACCGGAATTGATCAAGCCCACATCGAGAAGGTTTCTCATCGACTCGCGGTCTGCCGCATGCAATTTGCTGACTTGTCAAATTCTCTAAGGGAACTGCTTGCGGATATCTACGCTGGGAACAAAAAACATAAGACCTATCGCCAAATGAAAATGTATAACGACCCAAGTCTTAACCCTTATCTCTATAACCGCACCAATAAATAGTGCGCATTC
>JBIJCS010000224.1:0-7596 GCA_044344575.1 Pirellula sp.
GTCAACACCCCCTGTGTCACGCAAAGTCGCTAAGACGCAGAGTGGAACGCAAAATCTTTGAGCCGCAGCGCTCGAGCGACGGGTCGACTTTCGTTTAGCAGTCAGCCGTAGGCGTACCGGAGTCAACACCCCCTGTGTTACACAAAGACGCTAAGGCGCAGAGTGGAACGCAAAATCTTTGAGCCGCAGCGCGCGAGCGACGGGTCGACTTTCGTTTAGCAGTCAGCCGGCGGCGTACCGGAGTCAATATCCCCTGTGTTACGCAAAGACGCTAAGGCGCAAAGTGGAACGCAAATCTTTGAGCCGGAACTTGTTTGCGCAAAGCCGTCAAATCGATATTCTGACGGCTTCAACGAGCGAGGTAATGGCGCGTTCAGGTAGAGAACACGGGCTGGAAGCCCATGTTACTGTGTAGCCATTGCGGATGTCCAAGCTACCCGTCGTGATGCCGGGAAAGCCCTTGTCGATGGTTTTTTTGGGAATCAGGATTGCAAACTCTATCGCGATTTTCGTGAGGTGCTTGATCGTGGCGATATCGATGCCGTCTTGATTGCGACCGGGGATCGTTGGCACGCGACCGCTTCTATTCTTGCTGCTGAAGCCGGAAAGGATGTCTACAGTGAGAAACCTTGTGGCATCACTATTGATGCTTGCCAAAGGTTGGCGGATACGATCGATCGAACGAAACGTGTTTTTCAAGCCGGGACTCAGAGACGCAGTGTCCCGAACTTTGTTCAGGCTGTGCAGTGGGTGCATGATGGAAGGCTTGGAAAACTCGCGTCGATGCATGCTTCCGTTTACGTGCCTGTACTGGAGAATCATTGGCTTGAATCCGAACCTCTCCCCGATCCTTCGATGGTTGATTGGAATCTTTGGCTCGGCCCTGCCCCATGGCGGCCTTACAATCACGCTTATTGTGAAGGCAAATGGCGGGGGCAATGGGATTTTGATTCCGGGGCACGATTGCTTGACTGGGGGGCTCACACGGTGGACTTGTGCCAATGGGCGAATCAGTCAGACGGTGCGATGCCAATCGAGTACGAACCATTTGAAGACAAGATTGTCTGTACCTATGCGAATGGAGAAAAGCTCATCATCGATTTTCTTGCGCAGCCCTTTGGGGATCGTGCGCCTCATTACATTACGAGGCTCGGAACGTGTCCTGTTCGTTTTGTTGGTTCGGAGGGTTCGGTAGAAACAGGGGATTCGGGGGAGATCGTTGTTACCGCAAAAGCCCTAGAACAAGAAGTTCCGGAAGCTTCGAAGCGTGTGGTTGGTTTGGATGTGACGGCGCACGCAAGAAACTTCTTTGACTGCATACGAACGCGTGAGAAGCCAGTAGCAAATCAAGATGTCATGCGACGTTCCCATATCGCTTGTCATGCCGCTGCGATCGCTTGGGTCTTGAAGCGTAAAGTAACGATCGACCCAGCGACGGAGACATTTATCGGGGATCCGCAAGCGGACATGCTTCGGATGCGACCGGAACGCGATTGGCGATAGAATTAGTCTCGCGATTGCATCCGTTTGAGCTCTTGGGAGATTCGTTCCATCATTTGTCGAATCTCTCGGTTTTCTTCGCGAAGTTGTTTTATCTCTTTTTGCAATCCTTGCATCGCTTCTTCGCGGCCTTTCAGCGGTGGCATCGGAGGCTCTATTTTTGGTCGAACGAACGCGCGTTCAGGGACTTGCTGTTCCTTACTATTTTCTCGCTTCACGGACTCTTTGCGTTGTTCTGCTTGGCGTTCGCGTTCTGCCATTTCTTCGTTGCGTTGCTTTTCCATGTGTTCAGCTCGCAGACGATCGCGTTCAGCTCGCTGACGATCAAGCTGTACTTTTTCCCAATGGTGACTTTTTTGCTGTGCAATCGCTTGGTGAACATCGCGTTCGATTTCTTCGGCTTGCCGCATCAACTCATGTGCCATGTCGTGTTTATGTGCCATCTTGAGATGTTCCGACGCTATTCGTAGATGATTGATCTGCTGCTTGGCCCGCTCCATTTTCTCCATGAGTTCTGGTGGCATGTCGTAGGGATCTCGTTTTTCCACCCCCCTGCCCTGCCCTTCGCCTTCTTGTTGGGATTCCCACCACTGTAGCCTGATGAGTTTGCGCATTAACTCAGAACGTTCCCGGTTCAGTCGAACGATTTCATCAGGTTTGCCTTGCTCAGCAATTCGTTTAGCTTCCGTTTCTATCTCAGCAAGCCGTGCTTTGAGTTCTTCTCGCTCATCCGCACGAACAAAGTCGACTTGTCCAAAGCAGCAGGTAGCGAGTGCTAGGCATGCGAGAAACTGAATGTTGCGTTTCATCAAAAAGTCTCCAAGCGAGTAAGAGGATGCAGGGGTGCGCGGAACGCCCGCGTGCCAGTTGGACACTTACCGCGCGTTCCTGCCCCTATTGTACTTGAAGAAACTCGCAGTGGTGCTTGAGTTGGACGTTCGACTTTAAAACGAAGAATCTTTGCTTCCCGATTACCGCTGGCTAGCGATTTCTTAGAACGGCAATGGGGGGAGGAGTGGTTGACTGGGAGGAGGAGTGGTATTGGCTGGGGGTGGCTGGAATTGGGGTTGGGCTTGAGGCTGCGGTTGGGACGAAGTTGTGTTGCTGTTTTTATTGAAGAAGCGATCGAGGATACTGGTGCCAGCTGCGATGGGGTCGTTGGCGTTATTCCCAGACCCGAAATTGGGTAGTCCATTATTAGGTTGTTGCGGGAACCCTTGGCTCGTTGGGTATCCTTGGTTTGTCTGATAGCTTTGATTTGGCGGGTAATTCTGGTTTGGCAGGTAGCTTTGGTTTGGTTCAGTATCGTTCGCTAGTCGTCCTTGTTCGAGTTCTCGTTCAACGTTGTCGATGTAGGGGCCGATGACTTGTTTGACTTCATCGGGCATGATCGATCCGGCTTGAGCGAGGGCTTGGGCGATATAATGGCCGCTTTTGGACTTCGCGATCGCGGTTTTTTGATTTGGACCGAGAAGCGTCATTGCGAACATGGTAACGATACAGCAGAGAGCGGCCCCTTTGAGTAGTCCGAAACCTGCACCGAGTTGTCGGTCGAATTCTTTGAGTCGTATTTTGTCGATCGAAGAGCTGATTAATCGGAAGAGCATCCAAATAGCGAGGCTTGTGCCGAAGTACAGGAGCAGCATCGCAAGGAACATGTTCCAGGGTGGTTGAGCATTGATCCATTTGGCTACATCATGTCGGAAGTAGCTTGCGACAACGTAGCTAACGACGATGGATGCGAGGGATGCAACTTGCCAAGCAAATCCTTTGATCGCTCCAAAGATGAGAGTAGATGCCAGGATGATCAGCATCAGAATGTCGTACGGATGCATACAGGAACCGGAATTGGATCAAAAGGTTATGATTGCGATGAATTCTTTTAAAGCCTATACCAATTAGTCGATCGTTGTTGAAAGACCATTTTTCGCTAGCTTGCCTAGTTCTCCCGGTTTGGTGGGAGGGACCGGTTTGGTGGGAGGAATTCGGGTTGCAGAGTAACGCAATCATTTGGTAAGCAATCCTACGAGTGTCGTAGTGATCGGGTGTCGATTGCTGCGGGATGTTCTTTGTTTCCAATGCGTCCGAGCCAGATAGAGCGATCGATGGCGGATTTCAAGACACATATTACCGTCAGCACGATTGCCGGCGCACTGCTTGGTGCGGGGGGCTATCAGTCGGGGATGCCATGGGAAAGCTGTTTGATCGCTGGCGGGTTGTGTGCGGTCAGTGGTATGTTACCGGATTTGGACAGTGACTCGGGGATACCATTGCGGGAGGCTGTTGCTTTTGCGGCGGCCTTTGTGCCGATGCTGATGCTGGATCGATTGGAACGAGTGGGGCTCTCGCATGAGATGATGTTGGTTGTCACGGGTGTGATTTACTTTTTTCTTCGTTTTGGAATTGCCGAGTTATTCCGTCGGTACACGGTTCACCGTGGGATGTGGCACAGCATTCCTGCTGCTTTTATTGCGGCTTTATTTGTGTTTTTGGTGTCGGCATCTGAGAATATCAATCCAAGGCTATTAAAGACGGTTGCAGTGTTTGTTGGCTTCATGTCGCATATTTTGCTCGATGAGCTGTGGTCCGTTGAATTTCGCAGAGGAAAATATGTCTTCAAGCACTCGTTTGGGACGGCCTTAAAGTTCCTTGGCGAGGCGAGAATCGCAAACATCATGACTTATTTGCTTCTGATTGGGCTCGCTGTTCTTGCGTATCATGATGAATCCATCATGACACGTTTTGGATATAATCATAAGCATGACTTGCCACATACTGCGGTAGACTGGATCAAAGTCATTCAGGAGCAATCGGGAAATTGGATTCGCTGAGTCCACCTGTAAGCCGCTTCTGACTCAGGTCAAAAAAGCGAGATGCAGTGGCACCTATGGAACTGGCAATACGAACGGAGAGGCTGACGAGAAACTTCTCGGGCAAGTTGGCGGTGGATCAGGTTGACTTGGATGTTGCTTGCGGGACGTTCTACGGTTTTCTTGGGCCCAATGGAGCGGGCAAGTCAACAACGATCAAGATGTTGACGGGGTTGTTGCAACCGACAGCGGGGCGTATTGAAGTTCTTGGAAAGAACATGCTAAACCCGCGTGAAAGTCTTGAGGTAAAGAGTCTCATCGGGGTGATCCCTGAGAACTTGGCGCTTTTTGATAACCTGACCGCGATGGAGTATTTGACGTTTGTTGGTCGCATTCATGGATTGGAACGTGAATTGATCCGACGGCGCTCCAAAGAGCTTCTCGATTTGCTGGATTTAGAAGATGATCCCAAAAAGATGTCGATGGACTTCTCGCATGGGATGCGAAAAAAACTTTCGCTCGCGGCTGCGTTACTTCATCGGCCCAAGTTACTGTTTCTTGATGAGCCTTTTGAGGGTGTTGATGCGGTAGCTTCTCGCACGATTCGGGAATTGCTCATGCAGTTCACTGCCAATGGGGGAACTGTATTCTTAACATCGCACGTTTTGGAAATTGTAGAGCGACTCTGTACGCATGTTGGGATCATTGTCGCTGGTAAGTTAGTCACGCAGTCATCGCTGCATGAGCTAACGGACGGAGGGTCGTTAGAGAGTGCATTCATTCGGGCTGCGGGTGGAGATGTGCTTGAGCAGCCGTCGGCGAAGCTCGATTGGCTCGTTAGCGATCGAGGTGCTTCATGAGTGGTTCCGAGCACGTTCAAGTTCAAGAGGTTTCACCTAGTCAGCAGGTTGGTGGATGGAAGTTGACAGGTCAGCAGTGGCTCGCGTTGCTTCAAGCTTATTGGCGAGGCAAGCTGAATCGATGGGTCAGAGACTCCGTCATTAGCCGGACGGTTGGCTCGATTTTTTTGGTTTTGTTTTGTTTGGCAATTCTCGCTTGGTTTGCGATTTCTTGTTTGCTTGGTGTTGCCGTTGCGAGGGGACGCGATCCATCGGAGAGTCTCGCTAACCTTGCGATATGGAACGGTTTGAGCGTCATGTTTTTCATCTTTTGGATTGTTGGGCTATTTAATGATGCCACTCGTGGAGACACGCTTTCTCTGCAGCGATTGATGCATTTGCCCATTTCACCTGCGAGTGTATTTGGTTTCAATTACCTGCTGAGTTGGATCAACATTCCTCTGGTTTTCTTGCTTGTCAGTGGGTGTGGGCTTGTGATTGGGAGTTCTCTCAAGCTCGGGGTATTTGAACTGTGGAAGTTGATACCAGTGGTGTCATTCGCTGCATTGATCTCGGCTTGGACTTCTCACTTACAAGGCAAGTTAATGATTTGGATGGTCAATCCAAAGACGCGGACTCGGATCATGACCATCATGCCGATCGTTTTGGCTCTCTTTGGGTTTGGAATTGCGTTTGGCTCTCACTTTTTGCGCAGACTTTCGGATGCCCCAAGCATTGTCTATTGGATTCGTGTAGCAGATGCGAGTTGTCCGCTGTTGTGGCTTGCGGATGTCTTATCGGGTAAATCACTTCTTGGGCTATGGGCGTTGATTTGGATCCCAAGTATGTGGCTTCTGACAACTTGGTCTTTGGTTGCGAACTACAAAATGACGCGCAAGTACTACCAAGACGGTTTTGATGCGACGCAGACCAACGTGGTTACCCATTCGAAAAGTAAGAGTGTTTCGGTTGCTGATCGTGGCAAGCTTGTATGGATGGAGCGATCGTTTCCGGGGCTAAGTGAAGCAGCTTCGGCGATTGCAGCGATGACATGGACGACGTTTTGGAGGTCGCCGCAATTGAAGTTGGCGATGCTCATACCGTTGATTCAGCCGTTTTTCTTTTTATTGCTTTTCTCGCAGAAGCCTTGGGAGCGAAATCGTGCTACCCCCCCTGCCCCGCCCCCGAGTCACGTGGAGGGGCCAAGGGATTCGGAGAGTGATGTCGCAGCGGATCCGGATCGGTCGGTAGAAGGTGCCGAGGAGATTTCGGAAGACGGCAACGGAGAATCCAAGAAGGATAGCGTGGATGGGGCGGCGAATCGGATTGCTCGGGCTGCGAGTGGATTTGCTAGTTTGTCGGAGCAGTTAGAAGGTGGGTTTCTTTTTGGTTTTGCCGTCTTCGCGATGTTTATGGGATCGACCTTTGCGGCGAACATCTTTGGGTTCGATCGATCTGGTTTTCGATTTTGGGTGCTCTCTTCGATTCCTCGTGTGGAGATTCTCAGGGGCCGAAACTGGATCTTCGGGTTGATGGTGTTGAGTATTGGGTTCTGCGCGATCTTGGTTGCGGCCGTGTTTTGGGGATATCCCTTGCGAAGGGCCGTGGAAGCGATCGGTGCGGTGTTCGCGTTTGTCCCAATCTACATGGTATTAACCAATCTCATATCGATTCTTGCACCCTTTCCGATGGCGAGTCAGGGGTTTCAGCCCAAAGAGTTTTCTTGGAAGGCGATTGTTTTGAATTTGGCGTTGAGCATGTTGATCCCACTGCTGATGTTTCTTTGCTGTATTCCTTGGGGGATTGAGTGGGTTTTGCACACAACTTTGGCGGCAACTCGGGTGGTGCCTTGGGCTTTGATCTTGTTTCCTTTTCTTGTCTTGTTGAGCTATTGGGTTTACGAAAAGCTCTTGGTGTTGGTTGCCGAGTTATTTCACTCGCAAGAGTTAAGTCTTTTGAAAACGGTGACTTCGATCGTGGAAAAATAGAGAATTTGGAAAATCTGCGGCAACTATTGGGGGGAATTGCGGTCTTTTGACATACTCAACCCTTGTTGGTTTTGCCAAAATAGATTCATTCCTACAGGTTGGATAATCGATACAACCCGAGCAGTTTAGCGCGGGGAATCGATTGGTTCCTGTGATTCGAAACCCATTAGTTTTTTAAATATATGTCAACGGAAGCGATTTCGACCACTGAAAAGCCGGTTCAGAATGTCAGTGGAATCACGGTCAGGTTGGTCGGTGACTCTGGGGATGGCATGCAGTTGCTTGGGCAGCAGTTGACCAACACGTCGGCGTTGCTTGGCAATGACGTCGCAACGTTTCCGGATTTCCCTGCGGAGATTCGAGCGCCGCGGGGTACACGTGCAGGCGTGTCGGGTTTTCAGGTTCAATTTGCATCGCACGAAGTCCATACGCCTGGCGATACGCTTGATGCGTTGGTAG
>JBIJCS010000225.1:0-7566 GCA_044344575.1 Pirellula sp.
AACTCCACGAACTGCACCACTCCCCACCCCTTTTCGATGGACCAACCATGTAGGCGACTCCGGAACAAGAAACAAAGCAAATAAACCCAATACCGCCGGAAACCCCGCTAACCCAAATAACCATCGCCAAGACTCCGGCGTAATCGGATACATCCGCGTAATCTGCGACAACATCAAGATCCCTGCATTCAACCCCGCACTGAGCAATCCAGCAACCCATGCCTTCGATGCCGTCGGCCAACACTCCGATACCAATGCCATCGCATTCGGCCAAACACCTCCTACACCTAACCCAACCATAAAACGTAACACCAACATCTGCTCCTGCGTCTGCACCCAAACTCCAAACATCGCAAAAACAGAATAAAACAAAATGCTGATCCCCATCGCTCGAGTACGACCGATGCGATCCCCTAAATTCCCCAAAACAATTCCGCCAATCGCCGCTCCCAACATCAATGCCGCCGTAAACCACGCAAACCATTCCCCCCCCAACCCCTTGCTGTATCGCTCCCCCAATAAACTCTGAGATACCGACAACGAAGCCACCGGCATGAGCCCTAACTCCATGCCATCAAAAACCAACCCTAAAAAAGAAGCAACCAAAACTCCCCACCGCGCACCCCTACCCAACGTATCGAACGCACGAGAATCTCCCTCTCCATCACGACGCGTGCCGCTACTGCTCATGCATCCCTCTCATCCCCCAATCGTCTCGCGCGTCTTCGCATCGATGCATAAACCGCGCTGTTGTCCTGCTCCCCATAACCATCCTCTTGGGCTTGCTCCAATAACCCTCGATGCGTTTGCGTCAATCGCAACTCTAAACCCATCCGCTCCGCCGATCGCAACATCAATACGACATCTTTTAAATGCTGTGATAACCTCGCTTGCACACTGTAATCCCCCTCAACCATCTTCGGCCCCTTGCTGTCCATCTGCTTGGAATAAGCCGCCGAACCACGCAATACCTCTAACGCAGAACCCGGTTCTATCCCCAACAACTCCGCAAAGACTAAACCCTCAGCCAATGCAGCACGATTTAATCCCAACACAAGATTGCTCACCAACTTCATCTTCGATCCATTCCCCGAAGCACCAACGTAGTAAACGTTTTTACCAAGCACTCGCCACAAATCCTCGCAAGCGAGAAAATGCTCATGACTACCCGCCGCTAAAATCGTTGCTTGCCCTAACCGTGTCTGCTCACTCGATCCAGAAACCGGTGCCTCAATATACTCCACACCACCCTCCGAACAACGCTGCACCAACCGCAGCGTCCCCTCAGGATCTCCCGTCGTCGTATCGATGAGAATCTGACCTCGCTGCAAATCCCCCCACCAACCCTCAACCACACTCTCCACAATATCACTGGAGTACAAACTCAATATCACCCGCCGACACTCTCGAAAAGGATGATCGCTCCAACATGCCCCCTGCCCTAACCATCGATCCGCCTTCTCACGCGTCCGATTCCATACCACTAACGGATAGCCCGCTCGTAGCAACCGCTCAGCAAACGCATCGCCCATCAACCCTAAACCAACAATCCCTACCGGCTCCTTACCCGACACGTCATCCGAAGACCAAGTTGCGGTAGGCATAAGCACCTGAACTTTCTTCGATCATGAAACAATGGCTCTCAAGCAAACACCGCTTATTTACGATACGATCCGGTCTCTCCTGTCGCTTGCGATGGAACAGTACTCCCATCCTGCAACCCACGCATCATCCTCGGTGCAATCGGCGTGTAAGGTACAGGCCAAGCATACGGTGCGGCTCGCTTGCGCGTCGAACTGACCCTAGCTGACTCCTCCGATAACCTACCGCGCTCCATATCCCGATCTTCAATCGTCGACTCTCGAACAGTCGTCGACTCCCTCACGCTAGCAGTATCCTCCGCACCTACTACGCTCGATGCAAAAGGCACCGGACTCGGTCTCTTGAGCAACGCAATCTGCCGACGAATATTCGATAAGTCCTCTTGAATCGTGTCCCACTCCTCTCGCGAAGCCGTCAACGTCTCGCACTCTCGCTCCTTGGGAGTCAACTGCGGAACAACCACTTGCCCCGAACCGACAATCTGCGGATTACCATTTCGATGCAACATCTGAACCGCCAACTCTGTCCGCTCCACCAAAGCCGCTGTCAAATCGTCCTGGATCTGCTGCCGCGATTCAAGCATCGCAAGCTGCTGTTGCAATTGCTGATTCTGATCCATGAGCAACTGATAGTTATGCGCTACCATCGCACGCTCCGCCATCCACTGCTCGGTATACTCCAATCGCACGCGATTCTCAACATGTGCCATCATGGTCGCAAGCAACGACATTAATGGTACGCTCACCGTCGCATCTTCAAGTCCCGTCAACTGATCGAGACGCAATTCGTCACTTCCCTCGCCCATCGAATAGGGCGATCCATACACCATTGAATTGGGGTCGCGGTAAACATCGACTACCACATCTCGATAACCCTCCTGCATCTGCCGCTCTGTGTACGATTCAGGAATGACCTGCAAAGCAAACGGATAACTCGGTGGCACCGGCGGCGCAATCGGCGCAACAATGATCGGTTGCTCCGGAACCAGCGGTTGCTCTTGATCCAACCCTTCCTCTCGATCGCAACTCGACTTGCCCTCCGCTGACCCCGCATTGCTCACGTCTGACTTTGTACACCCTGTCGGGTCACTACCCGATACCGTTCGAACCGTCGGCAAGACGATCTGTGGTGCTACCCCCTGAACCCCCGTACGCACCTCTCCAACCTTCGTCCCCACCCTCGCGGTTTTCTGCAATAGATCTCCCACCCACTGCGCAAATACCACCGGTCCCTGAACCTCCGATGCAACCCTCGCAACTGGCATCCTCGCAGGTCGCGAAAGACTTGACCTCTCCCCTAAGACACCCTTATCTGACCCATCATGATCTGACCCATCATGATCTGACCCATCATGATCTGACCCATCATGATCTGACCCACCCTTTTCTGCAGGTAATCCATGCAACTGAGCCAAATCCGTATCCTGCACTCCCTTGCGTGTCGATGCATCCGCTGGCAACCTTGCCGGCTCTTGCACTAACCCCTGCGCAATTGCAACCCCTCCCCATCCACAATACCCGACACACAACGAAGCTGCGACAACAGAACGAATCACATCGCGGAACAATCCCCCCTGCACCTGCTTCCTGATCCGTTTCCAAACGGGAAAATCCGTAGAGGCTAAAGCACACAATCCAAATGGTGGGAGAGCATCCATGCTAAGAACTCCTGCGCGATCGATCGTTAGTCTCTCGGAACGTTCGGCTCCATTCGCCTCCAGAAGTACTACCTAGTAACAAGCCTAGGTGCACCACCCGTCCCCATTCGTACAATGACAACTTCGTACAATAACAACTTCCGATTCCCAAAAAAATACCGATCTGCCCCCAGCTTGCCCCATTTGGTCGCAATTCATCTAAACAGCCAAAACTCTGCTATCGACCTTGCCCCTGCTAAATCGCTATCCTCCAACCGCAAACCCTAGCAAGCTCCCGCTCGAGTAGGGCCCCCTCGACCTCAGCGCACAGGAAACGGATTGCCATGAGAAGGACTCGGACAGTCGACACAGGAATGGCCAAACCGCAGAAAAATCGACACTTTTCCAGCCGAAACAAGTGGTTTCGTATCGCTGGCATTTCCGCCGGTGCCCTCGCTTGCATCGCCGCTATCGCCCCAACCATCCTGCTGCAACAACGCGGTTGGCTCGTCGAACAAATCAACCGCCAAAGCGGTCTCGCACCCATGCGCGTTGAAATCGAAGGAATTCGCGGAGGATGGCTACAAAGCTTCGGACTCCAAGGACTAAGACTGATCGATGATCGCGGCGCAGAACTCGTCAAGGTCGGCTCCGTCGATACCGAACTGAACCTATTCTCCATCCTCTTGAACCTGCGAAATCTCGGAACCATCACCGTCCGCGATGCCGCCCTCGTCGTCGATGTCCAACCCGGTACCACCAACATCGAAGAAGCCATCAAACCCTTGCTCAAAAGTAACGGTGAACCAGCCAAGAACACATCGTCGAACAACAACGGCTTCCAAGGACGCATCCGTATCGCCAACGGCGTTCTACAAGCCCGCGACAGCGTTGACGCTTCCGCCTGGGAACTGCGAGTCAGCGAAGCCGATATTCCCATGCCCACTGCCGAACAACCAATCCCACCCATGACCCTCGTCGGCGTCCTCTCCGAACTCAATGCACTTCCCGGTACCGCCACCGAAACCGGCCAATTCACCATCCGAACCGAACCGATCGCCCCAGGCCTTACCACCGCTCCCTCCACCCAAATGCCTTCCGTTCGCATGACAGTGGCGACCCAAGGCCTCCCGCTACGCTGGATGGAACTGGTCAAACGCCGAATACCCGAACTACCCATCGACCAAATCCAAGGTCAAGCAACCGTTGTCGCCGACGTGGAGTACACCGGTAGCAACGCAATGACCGCCTTCGTCAAAACCGCTCAACTCGACCAACTCCGCGTCGCCGCTCCAACAATCCTGGGACCCCGAGGCGCTGGGCTCGAACAAATCCGCCTCAGCGGCGACCTGAGCCTCTTCCAAAATCGACTCAGCACCACCGGCGCAAAACTCGAATGCGACTTCGGTACCGTTATCTCAAAAGCCGATATCGCCATCCCTAACCCCACCCTCGCACCTCTACCCAGCCTGACTCACCCCTGGCTCGCTGACTCGGAATTCGATATCCAAGGTGTCGTTGACCTACCCCGACTCGCTGCCGTCGCTCCTGACCTGCTCAAAACCCAAGACCAAGTTGTCCTCCTGGCAGGACAAGCCACCGTCAACCTCTCGCAATCCCGCCCAAATGCTCCCTTGCCCGCTAACGGCATACTACCACCAACGACAAACAATCTCAGTACTCTCGGAACAACCTCCGGTATCCCCATCCTCCCGTCAAGCAATTACAAAGTCCAACTCGGAGGACTCCAAGCAGACATGCAAGGCCGACGCATCGCCTGGGACCAAGCCTTCTCCGCAGAACTGGACGTGTCAGGAAATGCTCAAGGACTGCCTAGCCTGCGGCTGCTGTGCAACTCCGAGTTCTGCCAAATCGATGGCTCAGGTGATCTTCAAGATGGACGACTAACCGCCCAAGTCGACCTCGACAAAATGGAACAACGACTCTCCGAATGGTTCGTCCTACCACTCGATAGCTTGACCGGCTCAGCCCAAGCCGCCGTGGCTTGGAAACTAAACGAAGCAAATCGACTCGCAGCCAGCGGCTCACTCCGTACCACACCAATGCGCATCGTCCACCGCAACGGACGCCTCGAAGAACCCGCTTGGGACGGCGAACTGAGCACCGTCGCACAACTCGATGGAACCACCATCCTGCAACTCGATCGACTGCAAGCTAGCCTCAAAAGCGACGAAGAATCGTTAGTCTTCCAAGTCCTCGAACCAATCGCTTTCGGCAATGACCCCGCAGACCTATCCCGACCCGCTGCTCCCATGATCCTCAAACTCACCGGCGAACTGCAACGCTGGCAACGACGCGGCCAACTCTTCGCCGGTTTCGACCCAGGTATCCAAGTCGGTGGAAAAATCGCCCTTGATGTCCAAGGAGCCATCGATACGAAACATGTCGAACTGACCACTGCCGATTGGGTCAGCGAACCCTTCCAAGTCACCAGCGGTGAAACCGTCTTCCAAGAATCGAAAATGATCGGCAAGTTCCAAGGTCGATTCGATAGTTCTGATTTAGCGAAACTACAAGTCGATCAATTGATTGTCCGCGCTGACTCGTTTGCTGTCCAAGCCCAAGATCAAGCAAACCCAGATGCATCAGGGCGACGAGGACAAGCCGCCTTCCGCGTCGACCCCGCCCGTATGATGACTTCCGTCCGTATCCCCGCTTCCAGCAACTCGAATAACCCCAACCCAAGCTCTCCAACACCAACTCTCCTCGGTTCTAACGGTACGCAAATTCCCTCTTCCCAACCCTCAGTAAACTCAACCTCCTCAAACGCTGCACCCATGCGAGTCACAGGTGATATCACCGGACAAATGGACTGGTCTCTCGATGCATCACAAATCCAATGGCACCTAGTAACCCAAGCCAAAGACTTACGCGCCGTGCAACCCATCGCCCAACGAAACCCAAATCAATTGGTCAGCACCGGTGTAAATAACCCCTCAGAAACACTCCTCTGGGCCGAACCTCAAGCTGTCGTAACACTTGACGGCGGATATCGGTTTAGCGATGGCGACTTGCAACTACCCCAAGTCCTCGTACAGACCGAATGGCTCGCCTACGGCGGTATCGCTGAAATGAAGACCATCGGCAAAGACACCACCGTCCGCAGCCAAGGAAACCTCACGTACGATGCTGCCAGTGTCGCACAACGCTTGCGACCCTACACCGGCGGTACCGTGGCCGCTACCGGACAACGAACTCAACCTCTCGAAATCACTTGGACCAGCGGACCAAACCTCAAATGGACCGACGCCCTCGCGGCTCGCTCAAGTATCGGCTGGGATAGCGCAAATGTCGTCGGCATCGATATCGGAGGTGCCGATATCCCCCTCGTCGTCGAAAAAGGAAAATTTGTATCCCAAGCAGAATTCCCAGTTTCCCAAGGTGTCCTGCGATGGAACCTCGACGGAGACTTGGCCGCTGATCCCATCGTCATCCGCCAATCACAGCAACGTGTCATCGAAAATGTTGCTATCACTCGCCAAATGTGCCAAGGCTGGCTCAAGTTCGTTGCCCCTCTGCTCGCAGATGTCACTAGCGTCCAAGGGAACCTCAGCCTAGACATCGATCGCGCTGAAATCTACCCAACGGATTCCATCCGCCAAACCGTTGCCGGTCGTGTAATGGTCCAAGGTGCCAATGTTGGACCAGGCCCACTCGCTGACCAAATCCTCGCACTCGTCATGCAAATCCGCAACCTGCGTCGCGGTGCTGGCGCAAGCGATGGCGGAGGCCAACCAACCAGTTGGTTGACCCTCCCCGAACAGAACATTCCATTTGCCGTCGAACGTGGACGAGTAACTCACAAAGACATGCGAATCCAAGCGGGAGACGTCCTGGTGACAACCTCCGGATCCGTAGGACTCGATGGCAGTTTAGAACTAATCGCTGGAATCCCAATTCTCAAAGAATGGGTCGACAAAACACCCGCACTGCAACCACTCGCAGGACAAATGATCCAAATACCAATCCGTGGAACTGTTCAACGACCACAGCTAGATAGCAGCGGCCTCATCCAACTCGCACAACAACTAGCTACCAGCGCACTTGCCGGAGCAGCTCAAAAGCAAATCGACAAAGGACTCAACAAACTGCTCGGCCCGCTATCCAATCAGTTAGCACCCTTGCAACAAGGAGTACAACAACTACCACTGCCGAACCTGCAGATCCCAGGATTCGGCGCCAATCCATTTGCACCCAATGCATCCGCAACACCATCCGTGCCCGGAGCATCAGCAGTGCCTGGAGCTACTCCTCCATCCACCCCTGTAATCCCAGGAACTCCAATTCCCCCAGTGGCACCCCCTCCC
>JBIJCS010000226.1:0-7558 GCA_044344575.1 Pirellula sp.
GGCGTTGGCGAGGCGTGCCGTTTTACCTTCGCAGCGGCAAGGGGATGAGTTGCCGAACGACGCAGATCGTCATTCAATTTCGCGAACCACCTCACTTGTTATTCGGCGAGCAGAAGTCCTACCGACCGGAAGCGAATCGTTTGGTCATACAGATTCAGCCTGCCGAAGGAGTGCAACTGTATTTCCAATCGAAGGTACCTGACTCGGACATGCGGATGCGATTGAGCGAATTGGATTTCCGATTTGACTCGAGCGGCAAAGAGTTGCCGGATGCTTATCAACGTCTATTGCTCGATGCAATGTTAGGGGATCCAGGTTTGTTTGCTCGGAGCGACGAAGTCGAACAGGCTTGGAGAATTATGGATCCGATCATCGCTGCGTGGAGAAGTCCAGCGGCACCGCAGCTATTTCCATACGAGCCAGGTTTATGGGGCCCGAGTGAATGTTCGGAGTGGATGAACAAACAAGGACGTTCTTGGTTTGATATTTGTCCGGTACTCTTGTAGAAAGCCCGTCGCATGAGGAATCCAAATTTCATCGGGTGCAATTGTCGCTTGTCCCTTTTGCTTGCGATCTTACTCTTGAGTATGCCCTTACGAGGGGCTATTGCGCAACAAGCGGGAATGCCTCCGTTGCCTGAGATCCCTCGTGAATTCAGGGGGGTATGGGTCGCAACGGTGGCGAACATCGACTGGCCGACGCGACCAGGGCTTTCGACCGATGAGCAGCAGCGCGAAGCGGACCGGATTCTGGACCTTTGCAAGAAACTGCGACTCAACGTTGTCGTGCTTCAGGTGCGCACGAGTTGCGACGCGCTTTACGCCAGTAAGCTAGAGCCATGGAGTTATTACTTGACTGGAGAGCAGGGCAAGCCTCCCGAGCCGTTTTATGATCCGTTGAGCTATTGGATAGAGCAAGCTCACGCGCGAGGACTGGAGCTACATGCTTGGTTTAATCCATACCGCGCGAAGAATTCCGGGCAGTCGTACATCGACTCGAAGACCCATATCAGCAACACACATCCCGATTTGGTCAAACGGTATGGGAACGATAAAACGAATTATCTATGGCTCGATCCGGGCGAGGAGCAAGCTCGCACGCATACGTTAGATGTATTTATGGACGTCGTTGAACGTTATGACATCGATGGCATACATATCGACGATTATTTTTATCCTTATCCCATTGATGACATTCCATTTCCAGATGATCCAGCTTGGAATCGCTACATCAACGCGGGTGGCAGTTTGGGGCGCGACGATTGGCGACGAGACCAAATGAATCAATTCATCCGAGAGGTGTATGCGAGAATGAAGGCTCGCAAGCCGCACGTGAAATTTGGGATCAGCCCGTTTGGCATTTGGAAACCTGGATTTCCACAAGGAGTGCAAGGTTTCAGTCAATACGACAAACTTTATGCGGATGCCAAGCTATGGCTGAACGAGGGATGGTGCGACTACTATTCTCCGCAGCTCTATTGGCCTATTCATTCCAAGGGGCAAAGTTTCCCAACGCTCTTGCAGTGGTGGGTTGGTGAGAATACCCAGCAGCGGATCATTGCGCCAGGATTATTCACCAGTCGAATCGGTGACAAGAACCGGCCTTATTCAGTCGAGCAGATTGAGGATCAAGTCTTTTTGTCCCGAAATTTGAGAGGTGCAAGTGGCTCCATTCATTTCAGCATGAAGGCCATGCTCGAGAATCGAGAAGGGCTCAGCGATCGCTTGGAGGCGAACACCTACTTGAGCGAAGCCTTGGTGCCTCAGATGCCTTGGATAGATTCTCCGAGAGTATCGAGGCCGCAATTGAAACGCGTGGTGCGAGAGATTCAGGAGAATGGGGAAACCAAGCAACAGGTGGAAGTGCGCTGGAATCAAGCGGATGACTCCGATCGCAAAGTGGCAAGGCGTTGGTGTGTGTATGTTTTGCAGGGAGGACAGTGGAGTGTATCCATCCAGGGAGCGGATTCGATTCCGCTAACGATGGATCCTGCGCAAGATCCACAGGTGCGAGTTCGTGCGATTGCCGTAGCCGGGGTCGACGGAGCTGGAGGGATTGGAGAGGCAGCGATACTTTCCCTAGATCCGGAAACTCGCTAAAGCGAATTCATGGATTCGGAATTGTCACTTTTCAACGGCTTTTCGCTCTCGCCCGAGGAGTCGTACTCGTATAGTTCGCCATTCGATGCGATAATAAGCGCTGGATAATAGACTCCGTGGGTGTCGCCTAATCCGTCTCCTTGAATTGTTAAAGGTTCTTGTTCTTGAGTTCTCTATCCCGTAGCGGCGTTTTTTCTGGTGCGATGGATCAAGCACTCGCGAAGTTCAGCGAGAGTATTTCTTTTGATCATCGTCTCTATCGGCATGACATCCGTGGCTCGATCGCCCATGCTACGATGTTGTGCAAACAAGGAATGTTGACGTCTGAGGAGCTTGGGAAGATCACTTCGACGCTTCAAGAGATCGAAGGGCGGATCGACCGACAAGAGCTACCTTTCCGGATCGAGCTCGAAGACATTCACATGCATATCGAGCAAGCACTGATTGATGCTTTGGGGGATACGGGGCGCAAGCTGCACACAGCGAGATCGAGAAACGACCAAGTAGCTACCGATTTACGCTTATGGGTTCGCGATGGGCTTGATCAAGTCGACCGGTTGCTACTGGAATTGCAAAGGGCATTTGTTTCTCGATGTGATCAAGACGCTGAGATCATTTTGCCAGCGTACACACACATGCAACGAGCGCAGCCGGTTCTCGCGCCGCATTATTGGCTCGCGTATGTTGAGAAACTACAGCGAGATCGATTGCGGGTTACCGATTGCCGTCGGCGCGTGAATGTTTGCCCGTTGGGGGGAGCTGCGGTGGCAGGAACAAGTCTTCCGATCGACCGCGCGATGACAGCCGAGCTACTGGGGTTTGAAGGGGTTGCAGCGAACAGCATCGATATCAGTAGCGATCGCGATTTCGCTGTCGAATCAGCTTTTGTGCTCAGCATGATTGCGATCCATCTAAGTGGATGGGCCGAAGAGTGGATCTTGTGGTCGACGACTGAGTTCGGGTTCATCAAGTTACCCCAAGCGTTCTGTACGGGCAGTTCGATCATGCCGCAGAAAGTCAATCCGGATACGTTGGAATTGACAAGGGGGAAGACAGGTCGAGTCGTCGGCGCGTTGCAGACATTGCTGATGTTGATGAAGGGATTGCCACTGGCTTATAACCGCGACATGCAAGAGGACAAGCCACCGTTGTTCGATGCGTTCGATACCGTTCTGGCTTGTCTGGAGCTGGCGATCCCCATTGTGCAAGGCTCGCAGTTGCAGCCGGCGGCGATTCGGCAACGATTGGATCAAGGTTATCTAGACGCAACAGCTTTGATGGAAGCAATCATGCAATTAGGGATGCCGCAGCGTACGGCTCACCATCGCGTCGGTGCACTCGTTGCGTTGGCGAAGTCCAGGGGTGTTACTCTTGCTGAGCTTTCGGATGAAGAGTTTACGTCGGTTGATCCTAGCTTTGTCGGCTCAGTTCTGCGCAAGAGTCTTGGGGTTGATGGTGCTGTCGCTTCGTATCGCTCGGCGGGTTCGAGTCGACCGGAGTATGTCAAGCAGCAAGTAGCAGCGTGGAAGCAACGGTTAGCCTAATAGCCAACATCAGTCGGCCAACACAAGTCGGCAAACATTAGTCGGCAAACATTAGTGCATCGAGGCGCAGCGCGTTCAATCGCCCGGCTACAAAGAACCTTTTTGCGTGAGACCGTTTCGCGGGCAGCGGGCTATGAGTGGACTACTCGATTGCAACTGGCGTAACAAAGAAACGTCGAGAACGCAAAAACGGGTTCGACGAAAAAGGGTGATTGGTCTCTGGATGAATCGAGTACCAAATGTTCGAATCAATGGTCGGTTGACCGTAATTCCATCCAGCATCGCGGTACCGCTTCAGGAGTGCCGCACGAGCGGCAGACTCTTGCCGAGCGCGCTCGATCAAATAATCGCGGGACGACGAGCTTTGAAACCGATTCTTGCCCACCGTACTCGCACCGCGACGATCGGACAATTCCCCAGGTGAAACATCCACGCCGGGCACAAAAGGACTTCGTGGGGCTGGCGAACTGTCTGCTGTTGCCTCGGCGGAGTCCGAAAAAACCGGGATCGGAATCTCCGGTGCGTTGGGGATTTCCGTCTCGTCCTGGGGCATACCCCAAGCAGATCCCGTCAGGGTTCCGGCCGCCAAGAGGGATAAAATAAACAAAGAACGTCGAAACACCTGCGTAGAAAATGGGTCTCGAATCATCGGATTTCGCCGCCGTTACGTTGTGAAATGTGTGGTGCGGCAAACATTCTACTGCCGCTCGTATCCATAGATTTATCGGTCAGAATCGCGTCTGTCCGTGGAAAAGCTCCCTGAGCAGGAGCAACCGTTACGGATGGTGCAGTTGTCCCTCTGCGACCTGTCCGGGATCCTGCTCCCCAAGCTTCCCGCATCGAGCGAAGAAACGGTCAGCTTTGCATTTCCTCAGAATCAGGATTTTCGTTACACTTTTGCAGGCCCGTACATTTCGGTCGTGTCGGGTCAGGCAACCACTCCAAAGCATTGGTAGGAATCGGAAAAGAAGCATGCTGGATAGAAAATTCGTCTTAGAAAACGCCGAAGCAGTCAAAGCCAATTGCAAGAACCGTGGTACACCCGAAGAAATCGATCGAGTCGTCGCGCTCGAAACCCAACGTCGTGCCAGGCTTGCCGAAGCCGAGGAGCTCAATCGGCAGGCCAATGCAATCAGCGCTCAGATCGGCAAAGTCGCGCCGGAACAACGGGAGGAATTCAAAGAACAAGGTCGGCAATTGCGAGCTCGCAAAGATGCCGTACAGCATGAGCATGATGCACTCGATCAACAAATCGACGCGCTCCTCTCCCGCGTTCCGAATATGACCCATCCTCAAGCCCCCATCGGACACGACGATGGAGCAAACTTGGAAATCGCACGCGGTGCGACACCGGTAAAGCACTTTGACTTCAAAGCCAAGGATCACCTCGAACTCGGTCAACTCCACGATATGATCGACTTCGAGTCCGGCGCCCGCGTCGCAGGTGCTGGGTTTTACTTCCTCAAACGAGATGCCGTCCTCCTCGAACTCGCCTTGCAACAATTCGCCGTGTCCCACTTGGTGAAAAAAGGATTCATCCCAATCACCACCCCTGACGTCGCAAATACAGAAATCCTACACGGGATCGGTTTCATCCCCAGGGGCCCGGAAACGCAGATCTACAGCATCGAAAACACCGAGCTGAATCTTGTGGCGACCGCAGAAATCACCCTTGGTGGTATGTACCACAACCAAGTTCTCGAAGCCGAACAGTTACCACTGAAACTCGTCGGTATCAGCCACTGCTTCCGCACCGAAGCGGGCGCGGCAGGTCGTGCGTCTCGAGGTCTGTACCGCGTACACCAATTCACCAAAATCGAAATGTTTGCCTTCACCCTGCCGGATCAAAGCGATCGCGTCCACGAAGAACTTCGAGCTCTCGAGTGCGAACTGTTCGATCTCCTAGAAATCCCTTACCGTGTCGTCGATACCGCAACCGGTGACCTCGGAGGACCAGCTTACCGCAAATACGATTTAGAAGCTTGGATGCCAGGACGTGGGGCAAACGGTGAATGGGGCGAAGTTACGAGCACTTCGAACTGCACCGACTACCAAGCCCGCCGATTAAATATCCGATACCGTGTGAAAGGCGAAAAAGGTACCCACTTCACCCACACCCTCAACGGTACCGCGCTCGCCTTGAGCCGCGCCCTGATCGCAATTATGGAAAACCATCAACAATCCGATGGTTCCATCGCAATCCCCCAAGTCCTTATTCCTTGGATGGGTAAAGATAAAATCGGATAACCTCTTCCTGGCCAACTTCCGATTCCCAACGAGCGAATCCAAGCACTTCGGGATCCCAGCGGAACCTTCTTGTCGTACGCTTCGTCGAAGCGATTGAAAGTCACCATTTGCGACTAACTAAACGCTTCGAAATCCAACCTATTAGCTAGGTCGATGCCGAGTACGGAATCTGAGTAAAATCCGAACAAAAAGCTTTGGTTTTTCCAAACAAAATTCCGATCTGATCCTGTACTTTGGAAAATAGACGCTAGAATATGTGTGTCAACTCAAGGAAGCACTGCTGAGCAACTTGCAAGGTCGCTCGATGAATTTCGGGTTAAAAAAATTCAAAAGAGAACTGCCTCACTTGGCATTGGTTGGATTTCGGGCGTGACCAACTACTGTCGGGTGAGGCTTTTTCTTTTTCCCGATGGCCAAGCTACAAATCCGGCTTAGGCTCCACATCTCGCCACAGTTCTTAACGAGAACCAGTTGATACCCATTGAGTTCCCAAGCCGGAGAGTTCTGGATCTGGTAAAGCAAAAAACCGGAAGGGTGCTCCTTCCGGTTCCGAGTTCAATGCGCGATATCAATCACCGTCTACGTCGCTTCGAACCTGCCATTCGACAGTGCTAGCGACACAGTGAGGTTCTGGGATCAGCCACCTGAGGGCACGCCACCACCGCGACCATCTTGCGGAGTTGGGTTCTTGGCTTGTTCTTGCTGCATCTTTTGATACATCGCGTTTTGCTCTTCAATTCGCTTCTTGACGTCTGGTGGTGGCTCACCGTTTCCAGTACCGACTTGATTTTCACCTGCCGAGTCGCAACCGACCAAGCACATCGGCATCGCGGCCAAGCACAGGGCCAACAAAAGTTTAGCGCGCATCGTATTCCTCAATGAAAGTTGAGAGGTAATGACCTCGAAACAAAAGGGTTTGCATTGGAAACGAGCAACCTGCTGCGCTCCTAACGCCCAACAGTATTACACCCTTCCGCCATGGTTGCGTCAAGCTTCCTAAGAAAACTCCAAGGAAAATCGGACCCGCTCGCCGTAGCCACCGTTCTCCCGTAGCCACCGTTCGCCAGACGGTGGAGATTTTCCTAGCGACGTCCACCGCTCTCCCGTAGCCACCGTTCGCCAGACGGTAGAGGTTCTCCTGGCGACATCCACCGCTCACCCGTAGCCACCGTTCGCCAGACGGTGGAGATTTTCCTGGCCAAATCCACCGCTCACCCGTAGCCACCGTTCGCCAGACGGTGGAGATTTTCCTAGCCACATCCACCGCCTCCCGTAGCCACCGTTCGCCAGACGGTGGAGATTTTCCTGGCCACATCCACCGCTCACCCGTAGCCACCGTTCGCCAGACGGTGGAGATTTTCCTGGCGACGTCCACCGCACTCCCGTAGCCACCGTTCGCCAGACGGTGGAGGTTTTCCTGGCCGACATCCACCGCTTGGCAGCGGGTGGCTACGATGGGACGACGGTGGAGATTTTCCTGGCCGACATCCACCGCTTGGCAGCGGGTGGCTACGATTGGACGACGGTGGAGGTTTTCCTGGCCACATCCACCGCTTGGCAGCGGGTGGCTACGATAGGACGACGGTGGAGGTTTTCCTGGCCACATCCACCGCTTGGCAGCGGGTGGCTACGATAGGACGACGGTGGAGGTTTTCCTGGCCACATCCA
>JBIJCS010000227.1:0-7540 GCA_044344575.1 Pirellula sp.
AATCACAATCGCTCCACCGACGCTGCGGCCAGGAATTGCAACCTTCCAAGCGATGTTCTTGCCGCTCTCGCCGTCGAATGTATCGGGTAGTTTGGCCTTGGAAGCCGCACCGCCGAGATTGGGACCTCGAAATTGAGTCCAGTCTTCTCCTGAAGCTACGCGGGATGAAAACGATCCTGCTAATGCAATCGCGGAGGCGAGCCAAACTCTTTTCCGAAGTCGATTCCAAGTATTGGAAGGAGTAGCCATAGTGATTTGCTTTCGTGGATGATGTGTTCGCAGGAGGATGTGGTTCGCAGGATGGCGTGATTCGCAGGAGGGAATTCTTCGATCAAGCAATCTTAGGGCTTCATCGTGTAAGGAATGGCTTTCCCCGTGGAGTCGCAGATACGAGCTTGAAAGATATATCTCTGTGCCCAAGCCTCTTTTTGCTCGTTTTGACATACCTTGATCAAGATTCGATTCTTGCCCGCGTTCAATTCAATTGGGGCAATGTATTGATCGACTTGCATGCCGGTGTGATAGACTTCGTTCGCAATGACAAGTTCACCGTTAACCCAGAGTTTTTGTGCGTTGATACATCCGATTCGTATTTCGCAACGGGTAGCGTTCGGAACCTCTATTTCCGTTACCCCATAGATCACGCAGCCCTTCTCGTTGTTGTAGAGTTTCGCAAGATCGATCAGTCCATCGGGGTCTTCAGAGGTTTCAGCGATCCACTTCACGTCGCTTGATCGCCCTTGATAGGTATCAGCGATCTTGCCGTTTACCCAATCGGATTCGATGGGGTAGACGGTGTCAAAACTCTTGCTGCCGGTGTTATCAAAGGGGCCGATCAGTTTCCAAGTGGATAAAAAGCCGAAGTGTTGTGACTGATTGACTTTGACTCCTTGTTTGTCGAGTCTGGCGATCAGGTCGACGATTTGCTCAGGTTGGCGTGCGACATCGAGAAGGGTTTTCAGTCGATCGACAGAGAGTTCCTTAGGTTCTAAGGCTTTCGCGATCGCTTCATAGCGCAACTCAGGACTTGGATCATCAAGCATTGTTTCAAGCCATTGGTTGCGCGATTGGTCATCCCCCTCGGTCAACCATCGGAAGACGGTATACCTCGCTTCTGCATCTTGCTTGGTGTCCTTGAGAAATCCCTCTAGTTCTTGCTTCGATACAGGTTTCTTCCTCTGAGCGGTGTTAGCGATACCCAGCAGCCAGTTTTTGCCGATGGAAGACGCACCCCGCATCGCTTCAAGTACTTGTAGGGTGTTAAGATCGGATTCTCGAGCGAGTTCTTTTGCGGCTTGCGAGGCTCGTGCCACGGCAGCGTCATCGTTCGGTTGTACTTTTTGAAGTGTCTCAAGAGCTTTTTCGGGTGTTTCCGCATAGGTGACACCGTTCGCGAACAACCCCAGCGATAACGAAAGGGCAATCGTGCGAGACGCACTAACGTGCCGTGATCTTATTTTCTCTGAGGGACGGACGCCCTTCGTTAAACGTTCGAGATAGTTACTCATCAGCATCGCTCCCTTATCGCGAAAATCACTCATCGAAACTCCCTTTATTATGCTTATTTTTATCCCTTGGTACAGAGACGAACCCATGATTCACTTGGGATCACTCGGTATCACTCAGGACCAACTGGGAGCAAATGGTGGCAACTGGGGGGACTCAGGATCACTCGGGAGCGACCCATAACTCAAATCCGTTAGGAATTCGTTCTATAGAAAATCCTAATTGAATTGCTTCTCCTCGAACCCTTGCCGTTTCTTCAGGTGTCTGCTGGAAGGCTTCGATGGGATCGATGGCAATTGCGTCGAATCGAAGAAGAGGAGATGCGAGATCGGGCCTGAGCTTCTGATAGTCTGCTCGGCGTTGCCAAAATTGGCCGACGGTCTCCAAGTCTTTGCATCCGAGTAGGTGGCTTGCTAACCTGCCTGTGGCGAGGATTCGGATTTGATGAAAACTTAATGATTCAGACGATACTTCGCGTTGGATTCCTTGCTCACGGAGTTTCTGTAGCTGGTCGTGAAAGACCAAGTTGTCCTCTGCTCCTCGTCGTCGTGTTGTTTTCGACTCAGGTGTGTAGCCATCGTTTGAGAACGATAGCGGTCCATAGGAACGGGATTTCACGTCCATGAGGGTTTCGGCTGTCCATGGGAATTGTCCGACGAAACAACTGAGCACGAATCCGGTGATCCAGGTGTTGGATGACGTGCGTGCCGAGGTGAATTCGGAATCGGTGGACGTTCGAATCGCTCCGGTGAACAGAATCGGAATGATTACACTTGCGTATTGAAATGCTAGACTTTGTGCTGGCAAGTGTTCCCAGAGTAAGAGCACCATGAATAACGGTACTGTCGCTAGGATGGTCCAGCTAAAGTTCCTTCTTTGCAAGTTGAGATGCCGAGGCAGGATGGAAATACAAGTGAGAATGAACGGTGCAAAGAGGAACGAAACAAAGGCTCCGTTGCGTTCCCTGAAAAGAAGTTCGAGCCAAACATTTGTGCGAAGCAGTGGGGAGAGGAGAATGTCTGACGCGCCATCACCCAATCGCGCAAAACGGCCTGTTTGAAATTCTGCGAGGCCACTGAACTTGTAGATCAACACGAAGCTTATCGTTGCGAGCAACCAAATCGTCCCCCACGATTTCGCAGAGCCAAGGGCTCCTTCGTTTGGCCCTTCGCGTTCAGTGCCATTTAGCCTCGATTTCCAAAGGCATCTCAATGCTTCGGCTGCTGCGTAGCATCCTATCGCCGCAACGGCACCTTCTTCAAAACTGCATGCCAGTAAAGTCAGGGCACTTGCCCAAAGGGCCCGCTTTGCAATCAGAAAATAGTACGCTCCGAGGAGGGAAGGGATCGCAAACGTGATGGGATGCCATCCGTAAGTGTACGCAAGATTCATCTGTCCGATCGATGGATAGCTCAACCATGCAAGCCCCCACATCATGGCCGACCATCTCGGTGTTCGATGCTGTCTTGCGATCGCATAGATCACCAAGGAGCTCAGTGCTAGGGAACTGGCCTGAAGGACAAAGATCCACCGTGGATCTGGAGCTACCCACCAAAGCGGGACCAAGAGGATTAAGCCGGGATTGAAATGATCCCAAAACGGAGGAAGGACATCGGTTTCTTTGAGGAACCCATTGAACCTAGCGGTGTTGGCTACTCTCAGCAGGAAATGTCCGAAGTCATTGAATCCTAACTGAAAGTCATTGTAGTAGCTTACGCTCTGCCAACTCCACCAGATAGTGCATGCAATCGCGCTGCAAGTGAGGAGTAAAAGTGGTAGGTGCAGATGAACAAAACGATGGGCAGTAGGTTTTGAAGATGGCGTTGCTGGTTCGGAGATTTGAGCGTTTGGGTTCCCGAGAATTCGGCCTATCGGAATACTCAAAGCAAGTCCTGAGAATACCGAAAAAACAATTGGTTCCCACCAATAGGTTTGCTGAGGTTGCATTGGGTTCGCAGAGCCTATCGATCGCGCGATGAGGATTGCTAGAGGAAAGCTCGCAAGGGACAAGAAAAGAATGACCCGCAGGTCAGCGTTCTTCACCTGTGCCTTGTCTTTGTCGCTTTGCGGCTGGCTCCAAAAGACAAGTGCAACGCAAGCGATTAAGCAAATGAAAACACTAAGGACTGGTAGTGCCGCACCGATCACCTCCAAATGGGGAGGAAGGGATGCAAGCGAGTCGTAATTGAAGACAAAGTAGGTACGTGTTGAAAGAGCGGCACCGGTAGCGAGCCAGAATAGTGCGGCTATTGCGAGTAGGGTTTGTCGTACTGTGCGTTGGCTCAAAGCTAATTCGTGGGAGTAGGAACACGACGAAGGAAGGCGATAAGATCGGTCATGGCGTTAGGATCGATTTCCTTGAGTAAGCCATCGGGCATAAGAGACTTTCCGCTGGCTCTCCAAGTTTCAATCTCTTTCCGGGGAACGGATAGGATTTGGTTTTGTGCGGTATGCAGAGTGACTGATTCCGAGGTTGCCGAGAGCAGAAGCCCGACAATAACTTCTCCGTCTACCGTCGCAATTTGCTGTTGTTCGTATTTGGGATCCATTTCGCGACTTGGTTCGGCAATTGCTAATCCAATCGATTCATTTGGGCGAACGCGATAGGAATCCAATGAGGGACCAATCGCAATTCCGACATCTCCGACGCGATGGCATGATGCGCATAATTTGCGAAAGTGTTGTTCGCCTTGTTCTGCGTTTCCCGCTCTCGCCCAGGCTTTTCGGTAGTCCGTCGCAATGGACTCCCAGGGGATCTCCGAGTTCGGGGCAATTCGTTGAGCAGCGGATTTTACGGCATCCGATGGGAATGCACGAAGTGTTTGCCAAGCCCACGCAGGAACTGAAGCAGGAGAGTTCTCCGGTTGTTCTACCCATTGGATCAATCGTTGGGCACCGGATTCGTTGCGAATCAAGCTTTTGATAATCGCTTGTGCAGCCACTGGAGATACTTTATTGAGTTCCGCAATCGCAATCTCTTGCAAGACTGGCATGTTCGGAACCCACGCTTCGATCCAGTCGCGTTGAATGGTGATGGGGATTGGGGAGGTGATCACGCGTCGGAACAGTTCCACTCGCTGGGACTCAGGGAGTAATCCGAGCAGTCGGATCGCTGCGAGTCGCGTTTCCTGGGTTGGTGCAAACAACGCAGCTACTGAATCTTCATCGACCGTCTCTTTCGACGCATCCATCGCCGCGTTTAGCATTTTATCTACACGAGGCTGGAGATCGTTTTTAGCGAAGTTCAGGGTGTAACGAAATACTTCAGAGTCTTCCGTAATGAGTTTGCGTTCGATTTGGCGACCGAGGATTTTAACGATGGTCGCGAACGGAGCATCCGGAGAATTCTTAGTAGTCGCCTCGGTGTTTTGTGCACGCTCTAACCAATGTGTCATCGCCGTTGACAGGGTTCCTTGACGCTGCATGGCGGAAAACATGGCATCGAGGTAACTTTCGCCCTTGCCTTCTCGAAATACCGAAATCCAATCGCGGCTTTCCCAAAGTTCTTGCGCACCCTTTTCGCGAATCGCCACCTCAATCGCAGCTCGCAACTCTTCCGAGTTGATGCGGTTTTCGTGCTGCTCCGATTCGTCGGTTAACCAGCCCGCAAAAACATCGGCAAGTGTCTTTGGCGAGAGTGGCAATTCTTTGGAGCGAACCGCCATGACCATCTGTACTTCGAGGTCGGTTTCTGCTGCCATGAGGTTCGCAAGCGTTGCTTCATCGAAACCATCGGATGCGAGATTGCCATTGGGAATACGGTTCGCGAAGACCCAGGCCCACACGCGAATGCGTGGTTCGGTGTCTCGTATGGCTGCGTTCCAGCTGTTTAGATCGAGTCCATCGGATATTGAGGCGAGCACAGAGAGAGCGTGGATTCGTCCAAACGGGGAGGTACCGTCTGAGTTTTGGCTTGAGGGAATGGAACGGTTCGAACTTGATGCACTGTCCAAAAGCATGGCTCGGCAAATGGAAACCGCTTGTGGGTCTTGGCGTTCAATCAATAGCCTTGAGGCGGTTTCGCGGTGCCAACCGTTGGGGTGGTCGAGTAGTTTGCAAAGCTCAGTTGTCGAAGCCTCCGATAGCTTAGGCGTTGTGCGACGCACGGATCGCCCTTGAGCTTTCACTCTCCAAATACGACCGAGGTCACGTCCTGAAGTCAGGTCAACCTGACTTTTGATCGGCTCTGGGATGCTTTTAGGATGTTCGATCGTCTCTCTTGCCATGTCCACGATGTAGAGGCAACCATCTGGACCATTGGCAAATTGGACGGGACGAAACCAAGTATCTCGGCTGCGTAAAAATTCGGTTCCAGCATCAACTCTCTGTCCTGTGGACGCGACGCCGTTGCGAGTTAATTGTTTGCGATGAACCAAGTTGCTCCCTACATCCGCGATAAATGCGTAGGACTTCTCGTCTCCCCACTGATCACCGTCGTAGATAGTCACTCCGGTTGCTGAAGTAAAGTAACCACTTGCTTGGCCCCCCCCTTCAAGAATTCCATTAGACATTCCAGAGAGTCTCATCTGAGTTCGAATGCTTCGCCATGATTCAACCGGTGAGATGCGAAAGACTTCTGCTTGTGGTCCATCCATTGCAATCGAACGTCTCCACGAAACGTTTTTGGAGAGAGAGGCATCGGTAAGTTCGGGGAGGTACCACGCGACGACTTGTTGAAGATGGTCACTATTCGCTGTAACGAAGCGATCGCCCCATGGTCCAAAGTCAAAGCCGTGTTGTCCGTATCCGACGACGCTACTGATTTCGCCTGTTGAGAGATCGAATACGACATCGCGCCCTGAGACCGTGTACGGTGTAGCCGGTGTAGTCAACTTCGCTGGTGGATTTAGAACTGAGTTGCTTATCTGGAGTTTGCCGCCGTTCGAGCTGGTGGATAAGTGAAGTCTGCCATCGATCCCCCATCGAAAGGAGTTTGCTAACCCTTGAACATTTTGCCTTCCGAACCCTTCGATGATGCGTGTTGGTTCGCGATTTTCCCCTGAAACTTGAAGGATATAAGGTGGTGCGGCAACCCAAGTTTTGCCTTGTAAGGTGGCGATGGCCGTTGGCCATGAAATTTTGTCGGCGATGACTTCTGCATGATCCATCACGCCATCTTCATCGGAATCGGTTAGTCGAGAGATACGGCCAAGTGCATCGTTTTCTTGCTCGCTGTAGTCGATCATTTCGACTACCCATAGATGTCCATCCGAGTCAAATTCCATCGCGACGGGACTTCCAATGAGCGGTTCACTCGCAACCAACTCGATTGCATATCCAGGGAGAACTTCGATGGCTTGCATCACTCCTTCGATAGGTCGAGGAGCAAGACGCTCCACTTTTAATTCGTCTTCGTTGCCTTTGCCGGAGGGATTGATTGCGGAGGAATTGATTGCGAAGGATTTGGCTACAGGCGTATTGCTTGCAGGAGGACTGTTCGGGGCATTTTGATAGGCCAACGCCATGGAAGCAGGGATTGCATTGCTTAAGAGGAGAAATGCCGCGATAGAAACTCGTGAACGGTACAACGATTGAGCTCCTTGGATTGATCGGTGCTTTGGAGTGCAGAGGCGTATCTTCATGGGTGAAGCTCGGCTGAGTCGTGGGTTGATTTATCGAGGAAGGGAGGAAGTTTTTTCATCGAAGATAAAGCGGAGGGCTTGCGGTAATCGATCTGCCCAAGCAGATTCATGGTGTCGTGCACCCTCAGCGATGGTTGTTCCAATTTCAAAACGTTCGGAGTAGCGGACTTCGAGTAGTTTGACGTACGTTTTTGTTAGGGTGACGTTTCGTTCTTTTGCTTCTGGCGTGTTCCCCTCTTCCGTTCCCATGTCGATCCATAGCCGTTGTTTCGGCGAGTTCCACGTGTTTTGCACAGAGCGTTTGCAGTCTTCAAGCATGGCTTCTTTTCCCCAAAACAACGAAGGGGACATGCTGATTGCTCGACCAAAAACATCAGGCTTCTGAAACGCTGCAAACAAGGCGAATAGCCCTCCTAGGGAGGAACCGGCAATTGCCGTTGATTCCGGGCGTG
>JBIJCS010000228.1:0-7533 GCA_044344575.1 Pirellula sp.
TGCAAGTTCGGATTTGGGTGGGGAGCTTTATCGCGCGAACACGACGGCAGGACTTTTTGAATGGTGGGGTACTGCGATTCAGGGGGAAGCCGTAGTGAAGAACTTGGCTCGCAATACACCGGCGTCGGAAGGTGAAACAGAGCGAGTCGCTCCAACGGATCTAGCTCGTAGTTTGACTGGGATCGATTACAAGTATCGCAGTGCCTTGGCAGGCAGTGCGGATCTGGCTACAGCGGGGTTGTCGAATCGAAATATGTTCTTGCTTGCACTCTTGGTTCTGCTGTTGCTTGCGGAGCAATGGTTAGCTTGGAGCGCGTCGTATCATTTGCCCAAACGATCAACTTAAACCGACGAAAAAGAGAGTATGCCTTTGTTTGCAGAGACGAAAATCGCTCAATTCGCCGGATGGGTGATAGCCCAAGAGGACTTGCGCGTTTACTACCAGTGGATGCGCCTTGAGCAACTAGACCAATGGCATCATTGGTTTTTATTGCTACTTGGAGTACTTGGAATTGTCGCTTGGGTGGTTCATTGGTATCGCAAGGATTGGGAAGAGTTACCTCGGACCTTAGGAGTTGCGTTGTTGATTTTGCGGTTGACCGCGTTGATCGGGTTGTTGATTTTCTTTTTGGATCTCCAGAAGCGAAGTGAGAAGAAGGACGTACGATCTTCGAAGGTAGCGGTATTGGTTGATACCAGTTTGAGCATGACGATGCCATTAGAGGATACGGGTGCAGAGGGAGCGGTGGGGTCGAATACGGGGCCAACGCGTATTGGAGCGGTGCATAGATTCTTGGGGCAATCGTCGGTGTTGTCCGAGTTACAAAAGAAGCACGACACGACGGTTTACAGGTTAGATTCGGGTAGCAAGCCCAGTACGGTGGCGACTTTTCTTAAGCCTCGGGAGTTATCGGGACAGGCAGGTGGGGAGGAAGCGCAGGGACGGTTATTGAGTCGGTTGCGTTTCACGGCTTGGTTTGGAACTTTCTTGGTAGCAGTTGCGATTGCGGTGTTACTGGTTTGTACATTAGCGAGGGCGTTGGGTAACGCGCAGGGGTACTGGGCTTATGGGATCCTCGCTGGGGTCGTTGGCACGTTGTGTGGTTTCGTGATTATGGCGACAGCGATATTACGTGCAGATACGATTCCATGGAACTCGCTGTGGAGTTCCGAGCCTTACGCGCAGTTGCAACCGCCGCAAGAGCGTGAAGGGGGTGATAAGCAAGAGGAGCCGTTGGTGCCGAGTGAAGTTCCATGGGAGGCACTTTTAGGGGCGACAGGTACAGAGTCGCGTGTAGGAGATGCTTTGCAGTCGGTGTTGGAACAAGAGAGCAGTTCCTCACTGGCGGCTGTCGTGTTGCTTACCGACGGCAGGAGCAATGCAGGGATAGACCCGATCAATGTGGTATCGCAAGCGGCGGGGCAGGAAGTGCGAGTACATCCTGTAGGATTAGGAACGGACAAGAATCCTGTGAATGTGAAGATCTTGGACATGGAGGCACCGAAACGGGTTTTCCCGGGAGATCGCTTTAGGGTGACCGCGTTGGTACAAGCCTCGGGGATGGTGGGCAAGCAGATCCCGATTCAGTTGCGACGTCGACCGGGTGGAAGTTCAGCGATTGGCCCGACGATTGAGGAGGAGCGGATGTTGATCTTGGAGGCGGATGAAGCGATTACCAGTGTGGTATTTGATGTTACGCCCCGCGAGATAGGCCCATGGATTTATGAGTTGAAGTTGATAGCACCGCCGAGCGATTCGAATAGTTCGGACAATCAGTTTGAGGTCGAGGTGCGGGTAGTGGAGCCGAACTCGACGGTGTTGGTTTTTGCGGGTGGTCCGACTCGAGAGTACCAGTTTGTACGCAACTTGTTGTTTCGCGATCCGACTGTGCAATCGCACGTGTATTTGCAATCGAGTGGGCCCGGTGTATCTCAAGAAGCGAAGCAACTGCTGAGCGAGTTTCCCAAGACTAGGCAAGAGATCAGTCAATACGATGCGATAGTGGCTTTTGATGCGGACTGGACCAAGTTGACAACGGAGCAGATTGATGCATTAGAGAGTTGGGTATCGGAGCAAGCGGGAGGATTGGTAGTGATAGCCGGGCCTGTAGCGACCCCGAAATGGGCGGGGAACAGCGGGAATGGAAATCGCAATGCAGAGATTTTGCGGGGGATGGTGCCGGTGGTGATGAATTCACGAGGGGCAAGGTTGGTGTCGATTGGTCGTTTTGAGTCCGAAACGGCTTGGCCTCTGACGTTGCAAAGCAATGCTTGGGCTACTGACTTTATGCAAGTTGGCCAGACGCTTGAAGAGAGCCAGCGAGCTTGGGAGCAGTTTCGAGGTGTTTATAGTTTTTACGGTTGTTATGAGCCGAAGCCTGCGGCGAGTGTATTAGCGACTTTTTCGGATCCGACGACAGTAGTTAACAGCTCCGCGCCTATTTACATGGCGACTCAGTTCTATGGAGCGGGGCGGGTTGTATTTCAAGGTGGAGGAGAGTTGTGGCGTATGCGTGAAGTGGGTGAGCAGTATTTTGATACGTATTACACCAAGCTAGTGCGTTGGGCGGGACAGGGGCGATTGTTGCGGGATTCGGATCGCGGGATGTTATTGGTGGATAAAGAACAAGCCATCGTCGGGGATCAGGTGATGGTACGAGCGGTTCTCAAGGATGCGCAGTTTCAGCCATTGGTACAGAGTGATGTGACTGCCAAATTACTCGAGCCAGGTGGTCGCAGCAGTAGCTTGAAATTAATGCCGTTATCGGACCCAACCCAGGCGGGTGTGTATATCGGCCAGTATACGACCAAGCGGACGGGTACGTATGAAGTTCAGTTGCCGATAGGATCGTTGGCCGAGCAAGTCGTTTTGACGCAGCAGACGGTAGTACGGGTCCCTGCGTTAGAAATTCAGCGTCCGCAACGCAACGATCCGTTGCTGACGGAGTTGGCGGCGAAAACAGGTGGAAAATACTGGGTTGGATTGCAGGGGTTGGAGGGGTTGCCGGGTGCGATTGTCCCAAGGGATCAGATCAATTATCTGCCGAATGCTCCTGACAGTGCATTTCGACAACGACTCAACGGGTTGCTGATGGCGTTGATTGCCGGAGCATTGTGTTTGGAATGGCTGACGCGTCGTTTAAGTCGGTTGGCGTAGTCGACACAACGTCGAGTCTCACGCAAAATAGAGAGGACTTCCCGGCAGTTAGAATCGAGGGGAAGATACCGAGATGGAATTGATTGGAATGGTAGCGGGAGGCGGGTCGCAGTTTTGAGTTGCCTTTCGCAGTTGTCTATTGGATTTCAAAACCCACACGTCGAGTGATTTATGCATATAGAATTGGTGCCCACCAAGTCCCAAGTGGACAGAGCGAATCAGAATGGTATTGGTATAGCAGTTTCAAGGTACAACGAGCACATCACGGGAAAGTTGCGCGATGCTGCGATTGAGACATTGACGAAGGCAGGAGTCGCGTCCGAGAGGATAATTGTTGTCCCGGTCCCGGGTGCGTGGGAGCTTCCGTTTGCCTGTCAGAGGCTTGTTGCTCTGCGAGAAGTTGCCGGCGTGATTGCCATAGGAGCAGTCATCAAAGGGGAGACATCGCACGACCAGCACATCAATCGAGCCGTCAGTAGTGCGCTGATGCAATTATCGTTGGATCACAACAAGCCGATTGCGTTCGGGTTGTTGACGGTCAATAGTTTGGAGCAAGCCATCCATCGCAGTGGAGGGAACAAGGGGAACAAGGGCGAGGAGTGCGCCCAAGCTTTATTGGAGTGTTTGCGATTGGGCGTTGCGATGGATGACCGCGATTCCGATGGTGGTTGCGAACGATAGTGCGAGGAGCGACTCTCGCTAGGGTGGTCACTTAAAGTTCTGGAGCTTTTGGCAAGACGTCCCAGTGTGCGATTCCTTTTTCGCATCGCCACTGGTCTGGGGCGATTTCGGTGAGAATTGCCCGGAGCACCCATTGATCGTCGAGGATGGCGACCGGCGAGTTGACCGGAGGATTTGCGGTGGGATTGGTGGATATTGGTTGATAGGAGTTGGGTTGTAGTTGAGGTCGAAAGGTATTGAGCGGCGTGGTTTGATGTTCGATGAGGTTTTGCCATGGTAGGCGTTTACCATCGAGAATCTTGCGCAGGATGAGGTCGTTGACGAAGAGTTTTGGGAGGTGGGATACGGCGAGAGCTGGGGAGAGCACGCAAGGCCCCCAAGGGGTGTTTGGGAGATGTGCGAGAGGGATAGCGTGATCGAGCGAGAAGGGGCCGACACGGGTTCGGCGTAGAGAGCTCATCACCGCATCAGAGCCGAGTGCTTTGGCGATATCGCTTCCGAGGGTCCGCATGTAGGTGCCGGTGCTACATACGGTCCGCACTGTGAACGATTCAGGAGTCCATTCGACCAGTTCGAGTTCATGGATGTTTACTGTACGTTTGGGCATCTGTACTTCGAGACCTTTGCGAGCTTGTTTGTGAGCTCGTTTTCCATTGACTCTGATGGCCGAGTAAGCGGGGGGTATTTGTTCGATAGGACCTAGAAACTGATTCAACGTCGCTTGCAAGTCCTCTTTCGAGAAGCGGTTTGCATTGGGTAGCGACACGACTTCTGTTTCCAGGTCTGCAGACGGGCTGGAGCATCCAACTTGAAAGCTCCCGATGTATTCTTTGTCGAATGCGTGGACTTGGTCCATCAATCGCACGGCGGGTCCAAGGAGTAGTACTATTGCCCCGCTAGCAAGGGGGTCGAGTGTACCGGCATGAGCGATTTTGGTAGCGTGATCGTTGGCTTGGCGCAGAACGGCGGTTGCTTGGTTTACGCAGTCACGGCTTGTGGGGCCGATTGGTTTATCGACGACAAGGATTCCATACATAGTCGGTCGGTGCGGTAGATAGAGAGTTACCAGCGGATGTCGATTGGAGCACCGGGGCGTACTCCGAGCATTATGGCGGCAGAGTCATCGACGAGGTGCAATCGCAAGGGTGCTTCGTTTTCCGCGATTGCGACCAGGGTCATGCTGGGTTGTTGGTGGTTGGTATCGAAGAGACCGATTGTTTCGTGTTCGCCGTCGATCAGGACGCGTGTATCGGTCGAGCGAGGAATGGGTTTCCACTGAGCGGAGGAGATGTTGGTGATTAGATCGCCGTTCGAGGTGACCTCGACGACGATTCCTTCGATGCGTCCCGACACGTGGTTGCTCCTTCAAGCTGGCCTTGCCAATGTAGCCTTCGGTGCTCGTCTCAGCGAAATTGTTCCTGTGAAATTGTTCCAGTGAAATGGATTCAGTGGAGCTGTTTCAGTGGAACTGTTTCAGTGAAGTAGAGCCAGAGAAGTATGACACAGTGTACTCGAAACTGTGGAGGTTGTGGCGTTGTGGGGGGGTGGGAAGGAAGGATTAGGGTATCGAACTTTGATGAAGATTCGCTCATGAAAGAGCTCAATAGGAGTTCGCGGGGGTTTAGGGCTTGCGCGTCGGCAGGGAGATGATGTTTTTTTGGGAGTTGGGATGAAGGACACCGAGCCATCGTCCGCGACGCACATCGATAACTGGGGCTCCATCAAGATCGGTTGGGAGGAGTACGGTAGAGTCGAGCAAGAGGCCTTGTTCGGTTTGAGTGAAACGGGTTTTGTCGATGAGGACGGAGCGTTCGGTTTCTGGGGTAACGATTAAGATATCTTCGATGGGATCGGAGGAAGGTTGTAGGAATTCCATGGGATCGAGGGGAGGGCTGGGGGTGACGGGTGGTGATGGGAGTCGTAGTCGCAGCATGGAGTACTGAGTTCCGAGTGACATCGGAATTTTGTCGACCGTAATCTTTTCAGCGGTTTCGGTGGTATTGATGGAGGGGAGAGTCTCGTGAGGGAGGGAGACACCGGCGACTTCTAGTTGACCGGAATTAGGCAGAGCGTTTTGAGGGAGGGTGGCAAAGTCTTCTCGGAGGAAGAGTGAGCCGTCGTCGAAGAGGAGGCCCCAACCGACTTTTTGTTTAGTGACTTGGAATCCGAATGAGGATTGCTTGTAGGTCAAGCTGGTTCGATAGCAGACGGGGGATTGGCGTTGTAGTTTTTCCCAGAGGGCGCCGTAGGGTAGTGATGGGTTCCATTTGGTCCATTCGTCTTCTGGGCTTTCGTGTAGATGGAAGCGAGCGCCTGTACTGACGATACGACCTCGGTGGTCGGGTGTTGCGAATTCGATTCCACCGTAGAGGATTTGGCTCAGCGAGTCGGCTTCGAGTGATATTCCTGAGAGTCCGATACCGAATCGCCAACCGGACCGCATCCAGAACTTGGTATTGCTGCGAACGAGTTCATGGTATTCCGGGTCGATAGCGCAGCGGACGAGAACACTTCGAGCATCGCTGGCGAGGCTCACGGAAAGGACATTGCCGACATGAAATCCGCGGTGGAGGATGGGAGTACCGCTATCGAGGCTAAAGCGTTTATTGGCATCGAGGATGATTTCGATTGAGCCTTCTTTGGGGCGTATGGGTGGAGGGACTTCGAGACCTTGGAAGTGTTTTGAGGTATACGATAGAGAGTCTCCGGGTTCCATCGCGATGTATTTTGGGCCGACGATCGTTTCAAGACCGCGGATAGATTCGATGGAAACGATGGGTCGAACGATCCAGAAGAGGGTTCCATCGGTAACGGTTTTACGAGCGGTGGGGGTGAGGCGTACTGAGACGGTGATTCCTGGGGATTGGGAAGTGTTCGAGTTGGATTTGAGGCCGATTTTCTCCACGCGTCCTACTTCGATTCCGCGAAAACGCAGCGCGTCGGCGGGTGCAAGTCCGTGGCCATCTTCGAAATCGATTTCGATCAAGTCACCTTGGTTTTGGAAGGTGTTCAAGAATAGAAGGAGGCTTAGAGCGGCGCAGAGGGTTGTGGCGAGCCACATCCAAGAGAGTCTTTTTTTGGTGCGTACGGATCGGGTGGCCAGGGGTACAGAGTCGATCGGAGGAGAATTCGGCGTGGTGGAATCGGACATGTTGGGTTACCGCGTTGCGGGAGGAATCGGTTTAGGCTGGGGTTCAATCCTAAGCCAGGCTTGGTTAAGATGAACTCTTTACGGATATAAGAATCCTCATCCCAACCGAAACAACAGGGCGAAGATGTTATTGTTAACGATGCTTTGGAAAATACCAACTGGATTCACAGGTGTGCTTGGGCATGCTGGGCATGGTCCTGTGGTTGACGGAGGGGATGGGGCAACGAGTTTGTTGCATGCATTGACAAGCCCGGAGCATTTCCTCCCAGTGGCGGTTGCATTGGCAAGCGTTGGTATTTTGGTTTGGATGGTCCGGGAGATTTATCGGATTTCGAAACCTACTTGAACGGAAAGTGAAACGACCAGTTCATTGGGATTGGGATGAAGGCTTCGTTTTTCGGCTCGATCTTGGAATTCGAGTGCTGTGTTGGAAGAGGTGACATTGCCGTTGGTTGTGACAACTTGGTTTCCAAACATGGGTGATTGGATGGTGGTCATGAGCATTTTGACTTCGCCAAGTTGTTTGCCGGCGGCGTTTGCGAGA
>JBIJCS010000229.1:0-7527 GCA_044344575.1 Pirellula sp.
ATACTTCGTACTCGACGAAGCAGACCGGATGCTCGACATGGGATTCATGCCCGATGTGCAACGCATCGTTGACATGTTACCTAGCAGACGCCAGTCCGTATTTCTCTCTGCAACGATGCCCGCCCCGATCGAACGACTAGCCTCTACCCTGCTGCACGAACACGTCACCGTGATGGTGACTCCACCGTCGCGAACGGCCGATCGCGTCAAACAGACCGTCATGTTCGTCAGTCGAGATAACAAACGAAAACTCTTGGACAAACTGCTCGAAGATCCCTCCAGATCCCGAGTGCTCGTTTTTGTTCGCACAAAACACGGTGCCGATCGCCTCTTTAAATCATTGATGCACTCAGGGGTGGCCGCAGAAGGCATCCACGGAGGACGTTCGCAAAATGCCAGACAACGTGTCCTGAATGCATTTCGCGATGGCCAAGTTCGAGTACTTGTCGCCACCGATATCGCCGCTCGCGGCATTGATATCGATGACATTAGCCATGTGATCAATTTTGATGTTCCTCTCGAAGCAGAAGCGTACGTGCACCGCATTGGCCGAACCGCAAGAGCCGGTGCTAGTGGCGAAAGCATCACTCTGTGCGATGGCGAGGAATACAAGTACTTAGAAGAAATCCAAAAGACCATCGGAATGAACATACCGATCGATCGCGATCACCCCTTCCATTCCAGCGATGCAGAAGACGAAGAACTCCGTCATTACCGTACTCCTAGCCGCAAAAAATCGTCTCGGCCAAATCACAGAGGCTCCAAATCTACAAAACACTCTGCCCCAAAATCGAAAACGGCAAACAGCAAATCAGATAAACCCAGATCGGAATCACGGGGCCAAAAATCCACCCCAGAAAGCGTAAGAGATACCGCTGGTGAACCAAAGTCCGGAACGCAACGCCGTCGCTCGATCAGCGGAAAAGTACGCAAGGTGAAACCACGCTCCACTTCCGGCACCTCCCGTGGCTTCCCCAAACGCTCTCGCCCAAAATCCAAACGCCGCTAATTCCCAATGACATTGGGAATTTCTCTCCGTTCGCATATACTTTGCCATCGCATATACTGGGCGTCTGCAAATCCGGTGACGTATCAACAACGTTGATGCCAACCCGATTTCCCTCAACACCATTCCTCGCGTTGGAGCAATTCCGTGACTCGATTGGCCGATGTTTTCCAAGGTTGCATACCCGCATTGATGACTCCATGTACCCCCCAGGGTACTCCCGATTTCGATGCGCTCGTACAAAAAGGAAAAGAACTGATCGGATTAGGAATGCGGGCCGTCGTGTACTGCGGATCCATGGGCGACTGGCCCTTGCTAACCGATTCGCAACGCCAGGAAGGAGTCGCGCGACTCACCCAAGCCGGTGTACCAGTTGTCGTGGGTACCGGCGCACAAAACCCCAAAATCGCTGCCGCTCACGCAGCCCACGCACAACAGGTTGGTGCTGCCGGATTGATGGTTATCCCCCGCGTTCTCTCCCGAGGCACCTCCAACTCCGCTCAACGTTGTCACTTCGCTGACATCCTCAACGCGGCCAAAAACCTACCCGCTGTGATCTACAATAGCCCCTATTACGGATTTCAAACCAAAGCCGATCTCTTTTTTGATCTGCATCGCCAATTTCCAAACCTCGTCGGGTTCAAAGAATTCGGTGGCGCTGAATCACTAAGCTACGCAGCTGAACATATCACCACTGGCAATCCAAACCTCGCCCTTATGGTCGGCGTCGACACACAAGTCTTCCACGGCTTTGTTCGCTGTGGTGCTGTCGGTGCTATCACCGGCGTTGGCAACGCCCTACCTCGCCAAGTCCTTCGGTTAATCGAACTGTGCCAAAAAGCTGCCAACGGCTGCGTCGATTCCCGACGACTCGCACAAGAACTTGACAGTGCTCTCTCCGTTCTTTCCAAATACGACGAAGGCCCTGACCTCGTGCTCTACTACAAATACCTGATGGTGCTTGAAGGAAACCTCGAATACCAACATCACTTCAATGAGTCCGATGCGCTGAGTCCAAGCCAGCAAGCTTTCATCCATCAGCAATGGACCCAATTCAAGACTTGGTGGGATCGCTGGCCCGGCGCAAAATCCTAATTGCAACGCTCCGGTTCCGATACCTTCAACCTCTTTGCAAGCCCTCGGACCAAAACGGCCAACGGTAGCCCAATCACGGCAACCAACACGGCCCCTGTCCACTGCAAATCCCATAGATTTCTCCCCGGCTGAGCGAAATCTCCATAATGGATGCCAGCCGCAAAGAGGGTCGCGGAAATGTACCCAAGCGATTGCGCGAGCATCATTGTCGCAACCCCGAGAACACTCGAACGCAATGCATGGGATGTCTCATTCGCAGAAATCTGAAACGGACAATTCAAAGCCAACGAAACACTCAACAACCCGAACAACCACCATCCCTGCTGCGCAAGAAAACAGCCTGAGAACAATAAAATCCAACCCAATGGCCCAAGAAACAAAAGCCCGCTTCGCACCTTGGGAAAATGGGGTAACACAATCAATAACACGATCTCCAGGAAAATCCCCCCAGCAAATAAATAGTATCCGTGTACTGGATACAGCGTCGTGAGAAATTCATGTGAGTAAAGCCCATAAGACATCTCACAGAATGCGACCAGCCAAACCAACGCGATTAAGCCAGCCCACACAATCCCCTGAAAATGCACCGACAAACCCCTCTCTTCTTGACCGTTGATTTGGTGCGGCTTCGCTTGCGTTAAGTCATGGGTATCCAGCAATGGATCTACCTCGGCAGGCCGCAATGTTCGCAGATTCCACGCGACAAAAGTCACATGCAATAAAGCGCAAGCGGCTCCAAAAAACAGATGATATCGCCCCACAAAAGCATAATGCGGGATCAATATTCCCAAGGTGACGATCGCCAACATATACCCCGCACTCCCAGCCGCACGAACAGAATAAGCATGCGGACCCATCACCGAGACTCCAAAATGGTTCAGTAACGTCATGCATGTCGACTGCGAACAGCCCAAAAGCAATACGCAAAGCACCGTCCCGAATATCGGTTCGAACATCGAACTCCTCGTTTCAGCCAACTCTAAATGCAACCCCAACAGGCTCTGCATGAACATCACCGCAATCGCTACCCCAAAGAGCAACTTTCCCGGTGAGCGCGTCCAACCACGCTCCTCGGCAAAACGAAAGAAGAAATAAGTCAAAATCGCCGCGACGGGAAATACACTCGCTATGAGACTCCCCACCGATGCACTATGAATACTTCTCAAATGCGTCTGCAATGGAAACGAGGCAAAGCCCAATGATGCGAAATGCAAAAAGTACGCACCCCCAATACGTAACCATGGCCCCCACGAGAAGCCTTGCGCGGTCGCTGAATCCATTCGATCAAACTGCTAAAAGAAGAAATGTGCAAAGAAGTTCCGGGATGACTATCAAGGAAAACGTCGCGTATTCACGCGTCGTTAGGGGAGAGCATTCCATGCATAGTGCTCTTTCCATTTAACCTCAGTTTGTAGTTTCTTGGCAATGGCTGAATCTTCGAATTCCTTAAATTCCATCTCCTCAAGAGTCTTCGGCATGTAAAACGGCGCAAAAAAGGACTCGCGATCCTCGAGCCCACGCCGTCCATGCCCAGTCTTGCGATCCAACCAGTCATAGTGCAACTGAATGACTCGCTCAACCTCCTTAATCCGACCAGCTAGACGATCGCGAATGGACTGCTCTATCTCCCCGGCAACCAACCGATCCACCCTCCCTCCAATCCCCTGAGCCCGCGATCCGTCCGAAGCACCCACCTCCCAACGATGCTCGAACCGCAGTGGAGCTCCCAAGTACTCCTTGACCAACACGCGGAGCCTTGGATCAGTACTCGATGAGACATGATCGAACTCGTGCTGCACTAAAGGAGATTTCCACGGAGATTCAGGGCGAAAATCCGTTCCCAAGACCACCTCGTGCGTCATCTGTACGTCCGTCCAAAAAATCCGGACCGATACGTCCGTGACATACGCTTGCCGTTGCTCCTTCCCCTCCGGTTTCTCTGCTTCCGGTCCCGCCGTCTCAAGTCTCACCGCGGTCGTCATGTACCGATAACGATAATCCCCACGTACCTCAAAACGCGTCAACCCTACCTTCTTGGCCTTGGCCAAAGCTGCATCATCACACTGGAAAGTCACCCGCCCTAACTCAATCAATCGCTGAATCCCTGGCGGAGCGTCCGCAACCCACGCCGCAAACCGCGCCGTCGACTCCTGGACTCCACCATCCTCCACCTGCTCCTGCCCGTACACACCTCCCAGGGAATATCCCAAAACCAAAATCCCACACAGCAAATAGCTCACCACAAACCACTGCCTCAAACAAGGTTTAGATACTTGAAGTCGAGACGCTCGAAGACAAAGAAGCATTTTCAATCGCATCCCAACCGAAAAGTACGCCGAGCCTGTGTGCTAGTCAGAAACGCAAAACCGCATTAAAACAGAGCATACCAGATGCACATTCACGAGGAAAACCTATGGCCAAAAAAGCCCCCACCGCAAAATCTTCCAAAAAGCAGGGATCGTTCGAGGAAACCAAAGAGGTTCCGATCAAGGGCAAAGACGTTGATACCATGGCAAAACTCCAGCGACTCGCCTCCGCTGTCTCCGAAGTAGCGAAGAAACGTCGCGACCCCTACCTCGATATCCCATCCCGCTCCCTCTCGAACTCCCAATTCAACAAGAAAAAACGCTTGATCGAAATGGGAGCGAAAACCAACAAACGAGAACTCTTCAACCTGAACCAAGCCCGTTCCTACATGCAGACAATCCTGGTAGGAAGCGGATGTTCCAAGCTGATCCGCCAAGGAAAATCCACCAGCATCCGGGGCATGTACTACATGCTCAAGAAAACAATCGAAGGAACCAAAGAGAACACCTTCAATGACCAGTCCGAGTCCGATGCCGTTATCGAAGACCTCGAAGTCATCACCGGTGCGATGCGCGAAGAATTACACCTCTACGCCGAACCCCGAGGTGCCCTCGCCGGACCCGTCGTGTTCATCGATGGAGATAATGAACTCGACGCCGGAAAAATGGGAGCAGCAGGCTATCCCATCCCAAGCATCGTTGAACCAGACCGCGTCCGAATCAAAAAATGCGAAGCAAAATTTATCCTGCACGTCGAAAAAGGTACCGTCTGGCAACGCTTCAACGAAGACAAATTCTGGCAGAAACACAAGTGCATCGTATCGCACGGCGCTGGACAACCCTCCCGTGGCGTTCGCCGAATGCTCCATCGTCTACACAACGAATTTCAACTCCCTATCTACTGCTTGCTCGATAACGATCCCTGGGGTTACTATATTTACTCAGTGATCAAGCAAGGTTCGATCAACCTTGCCTTCGAAAGCATGCGCATGGCGATACCCGATGCAAAATTCCTCGGACTACGCAGCATCGACTACGAACGCTGCCAACTGCGAGAAGATGTCACCATCAAACTTGACGACAAAGACAAAAAACGAGCCAAACAAATCGCGTCATACCCTTGGTTTGCCGACAAAAAACCATGGCAAAGCGAAATCAAACAAATGCTGACCAACGACTTCAAACTCGAAGTAGAAGCATTGATCAGCCGCGACATCAGTTATGTGACCGAAAAGTACGTTCCGGATCGCTTACGGGAAAACGACTGGTTGGACTAAATCCTCTCCAGCCTGACGCCCGCACAAGTTCACCCAAAGATTGCCACCATGGAAACTTCCGCGTCTCGTGATGCCCTCTCCCTACAAAGCGTCGTCAATCTAATCCCAAACAAACCTGGCGATGTCGCCGTCGACGTATCCGATCCACGGCTCGTTCAAGCCGCCCTCGAACTCGCAAAAGCCCTCCAACAACGCGCATCGACGCTGCAAACTCCCCAAGAACGCAGACAACAAGCCGAACTCGATCGCATGCTTCAACACCCTGAAGATAAAGCGACACTAACGCAAATCACCGACCAAAGCTTCCGCAGCAACTCACCCGGTCGCGTCGTCGACCAAATGGTTCATATTCTCGACGTCCAAGGTGTCCCGCGATTCTTCAGTGTCTTCGACCAAGCTCTCCTCAAAGGTTTTCAGTCCTTCGGTGAGTACTTGCCCGGTGTCGCCGTGCCCATGGTCAAAGAAAAGATGCGCAAGGAAACCGCAAACGTTATCCTGCCGGCAGAACAAGACAAATTAACAGGACACCTCAAAGAGCGATCTCGAGAAGGTGTTCGAATGAACGTCAATTTTCTCGGCGAAGCAATCCTAGGCGAACAAGAAAGCCGCCGACGACTAGATCGCTATCTCGCCGCATTGCAGATGCCCGAAATCGAATGCGTCTCGATTAAAATCTCAACCCTATACTCCCAAATCTCCGCTCTCTCACGCGAACATACCATCCGTACCGTCGCTGACCGCTTGGAACTCCTCTACCGTGCCGCAGCCAAAGAATCCTTCGTCCGCCCCGACGGAAAACAAGTTCCCAAATTCGTCTATCTCGACATGGAAGAATATCGCGACCTGAGCCTCACCGCCGAGATCTTCATGCAAACCCTCTCCCGTAAAGGTTTGGAAAAAGTCCAAGGGGGAATCGCACTGCAAGCCTACGTGCCAGACTCTGCACTCGTGCAGCAACAAATCACCCAATGGGCCATGCAACGTGTTCAAGCCGGTGGTGCTCCCGTTACCATCCGCATCGTCAAAGGTGCAAACATGGAAATGGAACGCGTCGAAGCTTCCTTGAGAGGCTGGCCACAGGCCCCCTATCGCTCCAAAATGGAAACCGATGCGAACTACAAAAGAATGCTTCGCTACGGCATGGAACCTGAACATCTCCAAGCCGTCCACCTTGGAATCGCATCCCATAACCTCTTCGATCTCTCCTACGCCATGGTCCTGGCTGTCGCCATGCAAGCCCTGGACTGCGTGCAATTCGAAATGCTCGAAGGTATGGCCAACCATCAACGCAGAGCGATGCTCGAATTATCCCGCCGGGTTCTTCTCTATGCACCAGCCTGCTACCGAGAAGAATTCATCAATGCAATCGGTTACCTCGTGCGACGCCTCGACGAAAATACCGGCCCCGATAATTTTCTCCGACACGCTTTCCGCATCCACGTCGGTAGCTCCACTTGGCAACGCCTCGAAAACAGCTTCCTCGAATCCGTTCAGCGTATCCCAGAAGTCTCCTTACTCCCCCGCCGAACCCAAAATCGTCTTGAATCCCCCACACAACCACCAAAACCGTCGAACTGGAGACGATTCGTCAACGAACCCGACACGGACTTCTCTCTCGTTCAAAATTCACAATGGGCTAAACAAATCATCCGTCAGTGGATCGACAAATGCGACTCGAATGCCCAAGTCGTACCCCTGTCCATCGCGGACGCGGAAGTCGAAGGCCAAGGAGACTCCATGGTCTCCCACGATCCATCCAGACCCGGCGTGGTGGCTGTTCAATATCACCAAGCTAGCCCTAGCCAAATCGCACAGGCACTTGCGTGTGCAAAACAAGACCCAG
>JBIJCS010000281.1:0-6504 GCA_044344575.1 Pirellula sp.
ACGGATCAAAATTATCGATTTTGGCCTGGCGCGGGATATCGAAGAGGAGATGCGATTGACGAGAACAGGGGCTTGTTTGGGGACACCTTCTTATATGTCACCGGAGCAAGCACTGGGGGGGCGTATCGATTTTCGCTCGGATCTTTTCAGCTTGGGATGTGTCTTGTATGAACTTGCTACAGGGATACGACCTTTTGAGCGCGAGGGTTTAATCGGCACGTTGAATGCGTTGACAAATGAAGAGCCTCCGTCGCCTTCGAAGTCGGTGGATGGGTTCCCTGAAGGGCTATCGAAGTTGATCATGCACTTGCTGGAAAAGGATCCGGATCAGAGGGTTTCCAATTGCGAGATCTTGCAACAACAATTGAAGAATTTGCTGACAACCCTATAAACTTCGCTTTCCATCGGGACGCAATAAGGTCGATGAACCGATCTCGCAATGCAAGGTACAGAAATTATGTTAAAACGCGTTGCGTCTTTTCGATTTGCAGTCGTAGCATGGAATGGATTGATGGCATCGAGTTTGGCGATAGGGGTTTTGGCGTTCGGCGCAGAGCGATGCTGGGGGCAGGCGCAACCAACACAGTGCCCTAAGACGGTTCAGGAGTTGTACGCAGATTTCGATCCGTCGCATGAAGCTCTCGAGACTGTTGTGGTTCGAGAATGGGAGAAGGAAGAGATTGTTTTTCGTTACGTAACGTTTCACGTAGGAACATTCCTAGGTAAGCCGGCAAGGATGGCGGGTTTTTTTGCGTTTCCGAAGGGCAAGCAAGAGGTTCCTGGTTTGCTACATTTGCATGGAGGGGGGCAGCGAGCATTTCTTCACGAAGTTGAATTTTATGCGAAGAGAGGGTATGCATGTCTTTCGATCAATTGGGGTGGGCGAGAGATGGAAGAAGCGCGACGGGGCGATCCGAATACTGATTGGGGAGGAGTTGATCCAACACAAAGTAATGTACCTGGTTACTTCAATTTAAAGCCAACCAAGGGAGGTTTGGATGGCTTTGAGTCTCCGAGGAACAACAACTGGTATTTGCTGACGCTAGGAGCGCGTCGTGGGCTGACGTTCCTCGAGGAGCAATCGCAAGTCGATCCGCATCGATTGGGTGTTTACGGGCATTCGATGGGTGGGAATTTGACTGTTTACGTTGCAGGATGCGATCGACGTGTACGTGTCGCTGCGCCATCGGTTGGAGGCTCCGGATTTCGAAATGAGCCTTGGCCATTGATTCCGGAGCAATCCAAGCAACTTCCGAATGGGGATGTTGCACTGTTCAATGCGACGCTTGGATTTGAATCCTACGCAACGCAAATCTACTGTCCGTTGTTATGGCTAGGATCGACCAATGATTTTCATGGTATCATGGATGATACCTATAGAACTGGCGAGTTGATTCCGCACAGCGACGTGCGATATGCCTTCGCTCCCCATTTGAATCACCGGTTCACTCCGCCGTATTCAGTAACTCGAGCTTTATGGCTAGATCAGCATCTTCATGGGGGGAGTGCATTGCCAAGCACACCCAAAAGTGTGCTTGAACTCAACGCGAGTGACCATATCCCAGTCTTCCGAGTTATTCCAGAGAGAGACAATGATGTTGTTCGCGTAGAGATTTACTATTCAGTGGATCCGCATCCGCAAGCACGATTTTGGCGGTCGGCGACGGTGGTGCGAACGACGAATGAATGGCGCGGCGCATTGCCATTGATGACTACCGAACAACCGCTTTTTGCGTTTGCCAACGTGTTTTACGAATGCGAGAAAACAGAATCAGAACCCTACGGAAAGGAAACAGAAGTTTTTGCGATCAGCTCGGATCTGCATACCATAGAGCCGTCGCGTCTGCGTGATAGTTCTGTGATAGCTACGGATTCACCCAGTAAGTTGATCGATGACTTCTCCAGCAACTGGCAAGATTGGTATTTGTTAGCGGAATACAACCCCCACCATTGGGAATATTCAACCCGCAAACTCAACGATCCAAAATGGAGGGGCAGTAGCGAGGCAAAGTTATGTCTCGATGTCTCGGTAGAACGGGATAACGAATTGATCGTTGTACTGACCGAGAATTTTTTCCGATCGTATCGCGGGCCGATGCAAGAATATGTTGCAAGAGTTCCCTTGCGAGGTACAGGAACCGAAGCGATCAAGCTGTTACCTAGCGATTTTCAATCGATTGCTGGCGTTCCACTTTTGTCATGGCAGAACGTGGATCTCTTAAGTTTTCGAGCTTACTACGAGAAAGACAACACGCTCATCGGGAGCAAGCAATGGGAAGGTAAAAAACCAGCTTTTCAAAGGTTGTTTTGGGAGTAGGTTCGCATCAGTTACTTGGCACTGCATGAGAGCTTCGTGTCATTTACCGTCTGGGTAAACAAGTTATTTTTCCAAGTGTGTTTTGAACCAGTCTCGCATGGATTCGAACATCACTTTGTTTCCTTCGGCATTAAATCCGTGGGCGGCACCTTTGATGACGACCAATTCACAGGGGACAGACTCTTTCGCAAAGGCTTCTTTGATATTTTCGCTGTGCGAGATGGGAACAAGTTCATCTTTGTCGCCGTGGACAAGTAACGTAGGCGCGTCGACGTTAGAGACTTGTCGAAGCGGAGAGAATTCATCGTTGCGTTTCGAATCGAACTTGAGAGCTGGGAATTGTTCCATTAAAGGATTCCCGGGCGTCTTGTAAGGGGCGAGGTCAGTAGGGGGGAACACGGCAGCGACTGCGGCGATTTTGGGGCCATTGTCCTTGTCGTTTGCTGTGGTACCGAGCATCAATGAAAGATGTCCTCCGGCAGAGAAACCGAACACGCCGAGTCTGTTGCGATCGATTTGCCAAGCTTCCGCTTGTTTGTCGACGTGCGCAAGGGCTTTGCGTACGTCTTCGACGATTTCCGGGATATTGTATTTTGGGCTACTACCGTGTCGAACCGCGATGATGGTGTAGCCTTCGTCACTGAGTGGTTTAAAGAAGGCAGCCATCTGTTCGGCGGGCATCCAAGTAGAAACCCAACCTCCGCTGACCATAAACAGCAGTCCCAAACCATTGCGTTCGCCGGTTGGCTCAATAACATCCATGGTAAGAGCCATTCCGTCTTTGTGACCGTACACGACATCTGGACGGATTTTAGGGAGTGCGTCTTCGGCGTTTGCCCTGGCAGCGAATTCGCACAAGCAAGAACCAAGGATAGCGGCAACAAGCAAACGATTTCGCTTCATGATCGGATTGAGCGTTAGAGGAAGTGAGGGGAGTAGTCTTGGCGATCAGTCTTCAAGTCCGCGTTTATAGGCATCGGAGAGAGGTTCATCCATCCCGACCGTCCAGCGTTTCCCTTCGGTTTCGAGTTCGATGAAATTGGTGCCAATCGCGATGACTTTACCTTGAACGTCACCTAGTTTGAGAGTTTCTCCTTCCCGGAGGAATAACGTCTTGTCTTCGGTCTTCGAGCGAATCCAAGCTTGTGGACCTTTTCCATCGGAAAGCAGAGCGCTGATGAAAGCTTGCGCTGCGACGTCAAACTCTTTGGGTTTCTTGGCTGGCGGAGGTGGTTCGTCGACTTTGATGGAGATCAGCTGGACCGACGATTTGGCTGGAATTCCGGTATCCGTTGCCCGCACTGCGACTTTGAAGTCACCTAGCTCTGTCGAGGTCCAAGTTAATTTACCGGTGTTAGGGTCGATTTGCATACCGCGCGGAACGTCACCTTCGAATTCATATCGAACGGATTGGTTTGGATCGATGTCTTTGGCTTCGATCCCAACATCCATCTTCAGTCCGAGCGTTGCCGAAACTCGTTTTGTCGGATCGAGCACAGGAGCGTGGTTGGTGGGAGCGAAGATATTTCTCTCGACGATCGAATTGGTGTAGTCTTCGAGGGGACGTTGGATACGTGGTGCCAAAGTCTCTGGTTCTGGTTGTTCGGGTTTGGCGTTATTGAGCGCGAGGACTTCGCAGTCGAGCGCAATCTTGAGCATGTTTGGGATCTTGCTGTTCGGCATTGGCTGGAGATCAAAGCGAGTGATGCGGTGCAAGTAATCCTTCGAGTGGAACGCATGAAGCAATTTGGTTGCATTTTCGATGGTTCCTTCGCCGGTTAACTGGAAACGAAAGAGTTGATACAGATCTTTTTCGATCGCTTCTCCCTGCGATTTTGGTAAGGGATCGGTAAGCTGACATTCTTCAGCGAGGTCGATTAGCCATTCTAGATATTGAGCACGTGCTTTTTCTTCGTTGCTCGGGAGTGATTGAGAAACCAATCGATTCATTTTGCCTTTGGCAATTGCACCGGCGGTGATTTGCAAGCTTTGCTCGTTCTTCTGGTTTTGAAGAGATTGGATCTGATTATGTTTGGTTTCAAACCCAGCTTGGATCGATTGAAGGAAGTAGTTGCCGACGAAAAGCAGTAGGACACCACCGACAATCAGAGCGAGGATCTTTTCACGTTTGGATAAGTTCATGATTGGTCTCCTGTGCTAGGAGTCGATGGAGCTTGTGGCTGCACAGTTTGAGGTTGAGAATTTGGATCAGGAGCGGGCGTGGATGGTTCGGGCGTGGCAGGTTCTGATGGCTCAGAACTTCCGGGGGCGGGAGCCTCAGGGGTGGGGGCCGATGGTTCTGTTACGGTCGATTCTGAACTAGTTGATTCTGGTAAGGTATTGCTTGGTTCTGTCGTGGTTGTTGAATCTTCGGATTTAGCTTCGGTGCTTTCCGAAGAATTGGGGAGTGGTTTGCGTTCTACTTTTCGGGGGTCTGGGACTTCATTGAGCGCGATATCGATTCGCATGGTTGAAGCGACGGGGTATTTTTTATCGGGGTTAGCTGCGAGGCCTGTGGGGCGAACCGCATGGTTTTCATCCCGGTATGCCCCCTGGATTTCTGGCACCATATCTTGCACTGTTGTGTAGAACTTGGTGTTCACGGAAGCAGCATTGGTTCTCGGTTCGAGTGAGAACGCGGTGGGGCCGAAATAGGTGGTTTCAGAGTCTTTTGCTTGGGTGGTCAAACGTTCTAATTCGTCGATCCAAAGGACATCTCCTTTGAGAAACGTTTCGAGTTTCTTCCAGTCACCGATGTTTTTCGATGCGGTTTTGAGGATAGGGGCATCTCCATCGACAGCTTGTTTTAGTGTGGCGATTTCGGAGTCGAGAGCGGCGTGGTTGGAAGAGTACCACCACCAGCCGGCACCCAGTGCTGCAACGCCTGCCGCTGCAGCAGCGATATACCTTGCGACTGGCTGTTTTGCTTCTACTTTCTTGCGAGGGTTCGCAAAATCGATGAGGCGGTTGCTTTCATTTTGAAAGTTCAATGCGCCCAGGACGGGAGCAAAGCGTCCGACGGTTTGGGTGGTTGCGGCGATCGCTATATCCGCTTTTTCCGCCATGGTAAACGGATCAAGCATGAGCACCGGCATCGAAATGGCTTGGCTCAGTTCATTAGCGAAAGGGGCCAAGGAGTCTTTGGTCCAAACGACAATTTGATCCACGCTTAAGCCTGGGCGTTGTGCGACGGCGGAGAAGATCGTACGCTTGACTTCGCCGGCAAGCATTTTTACGGACTGGGTATCTTCCGTGTTGGTTGGCGAATAAAAAGTACGCATGAAGACTGCGTTACCTTTTTCAGCGATTACCACGTCGGCTTCGTCATTGAGTAGGTCGATAAACAGAACGGTGAATTGGTTCCATTCTGGGTGTTTGTTTAGGGCACCGGCGGCGGCGACCATAGGGCGAAGCACCATGTGCCCGAGAGTCAACCCTGCACCGGTAACGGTGTTTTCGATGTTCTGGATCAGTGCTGGGCTGATCGCTCCGACGATACAATCGATGCTTCCTTCGATATGCGACGGCATCGTAATGAAATCTAAGGGCCAGTTGTCGTTTACGCTCGCGAAATATCTAGGTGCGGCGAAGCGAACCATATCAGGCAGTTCGTTCGAATCAACCATTGGCAGAGTGATCGCGCGTAACTCGATGTCGTTTCGGCTGACACAAGCGATCACGTTGCCCGTCTTGATATTCGCTTCTTTAAGCAACTCCTTGAGGGCTTCGACGGACTCTGGGGTGCCCCACGCGTGGCCGTGATGTTCATTGAGGATAGGCGCGCTCAGGACGCGTTCGACGGAAATTCCGGTGAGGCCGGCCGACCCGACTGCCATCCGTAATTCTTGTGCGTCGCATTCGATGCTGATGATTTTTGACATGAAGTTATCCAACCCTTCTGGTTGTGATGTTTCGTTTCTCTAAGCTGAAGGCTCGTGTTGATCAGTGTATTGATCGTGTATGGGGCTCGGTTCAATTCCTTAGTTGCTGGAAACCACCGCACCCATCATGGCGCGTTGGCCCAAGGTCGATTGGCTGAATCCACGGCCCAAGTGATCAAGTTTGCGATACAAAACGATGACTGGAACTGGACCTGACCCATCGATTACTGCTTCCGTTCGCGCGAAGCCTGAGGACTGCTCAAAGTATCCAACGCTTTGAACTCGCATGACGTCCCCACCAGAGGT
>JBIJCS010000014.1:0-24139 GCA_044344575.1 Pirellula sp.
GGTGGTGGTTTACATCACGACCGTGAGTCCTTCGATATCCGTGGAGACCCTTGAGATGACGATCCAGAAAATATTTCAAACGCAAATCGAGCCTGGTTCAATCGCTGACGAATATATGAAGAAGGGTCGATTGCAGGGGATTCAAGAAGGGCTCAAAGAAGGCAATATCCAACTTATCCAGACATTGCAGGAGATTTTAGGGTTACCAGCCAGCGAAGCATCGATGCTGGAACATCGATCGCTTGAGCAGTTGCAAGCGATCACGGCCGAACTTCGTCAGCAAATCCGCGACCGCAGTTAGCGGCCAGTGGCTACAGGAATTCTTTGTTTGATCGGGCTAAAGCTCGGATTGGAAAAAACTCAGAGACAGACCCTGGTCTCTGCGTAAAACGGGCTCAGAGGCCCGTTTTACCGCACATAACCCGTAGCATGGATCTGCGATCCGTGTGTAGAAACCTGCAGACAGCCCCCTCGCAATTTGCAACTCAGTTGCTGGCAAATCCAAGAGATTGAAAAAACTCGGGGACAGATCCCGAGCGGTTGGCTATTTTTAAGCTTCCATCACGCCCAGCAGTTTAAGAGCTTGCGCGGTGGTAATTCGCGGGGTTATTGCTACGTAACAGCTCCCAACGGTGCTACTGGTTGTGATGAACGCTTACCCTCGGCACACTACTTCCCAAAGTGTTTCCATTCGATCAACTCTCCTTCAACGCAAAGGACAATCCGATCGACTCGACTAGGTTCGATGGGATGGGTTCCAACCCATCCTCCAAAAGCAGGCAACACAATAAGGTTTTCTCGAATCCAAAAACATGGTGTTCGCGCCGTTCGTTTGGCATCGATCGGTACGCGATAACTCGGGTGCAAGTGTCCTGATAAGGTTGTTCCAACTTGCCCAGACTTCACCCCGTTTCCAACCAAGTCACTTGGGTCGTGAATCCAGCGCATGGCCCCTTCGACAACATCACCTTCTTCTACAGCCCACCCTAACTCACGCAGCCGAGTGTGGCTTCGCCGGTCGTGGTTTCCTGCAACCAAAAGCCACTCCAGTTTCCGATGACGTTCGAGCAAATCCGATAGATCGGCCTGCAACTCATCGTTCCAACCAGCGGGGGCATGAAGTAAATCGCCCAAAACAACCATACGGTTGCATGAGTTTCCCCACCGTGCGATCAATGCATCTAACCGATCGAAAGTCCGTCGCGTCGATCCGCGCGGAATAGCTATGCCTGACTTCTGAAATGCGGTTTCTTTACCCAGATGCAAATCAGCTACGAGCAACGTCGTTCCCCATCGAATCGCACCATCACCCAACAACTCTATGGTGTGTCCACCATGCTCAATCTTCAATGGATTACTCATGCGGATGGATCATCGTCCCAGACTGCGGCTTTCTCAAGTTGCGTTTGCATTTTGCGTATTCGATCTGCAAGCGATTCACTACCGATCCGGTCGCGTACTCGTTCAACCATCAGTGGAAAAGAGAATGGGGTCCACTGATTCAGTTCCCGAATCTCCCAGCGTTGCGAGTGCATCCGCTCCAATGCTCCCTTTAACCTATCGATTTGCAGTTGATTCGCAAGCACCTCTTGTCTGGCTTGATGCAATAGTAAATTGCCAGGATCGTATTCCTTGAGCACGTCGAACACCATCGTTGCGGAGGCTTGCAAGTGCCGCATCGATTTACTTCTCCCCGGCATTCCATGGTGAATCAATCCGGAAATACGCGCGATATCCCGAAAACAACGCCGTGTCATCTCCGTGGCATTTAAACTCGACAAGATGTCGTCTTCGATGCCTCGCATCTGTAGCCACTGAGGAAGTGTGTCTAATTCGATTGGAATTGACTCCGGGCAATAGAGCATCAGCCCATAATCATTGACGGCAATACTGATTGTCATGGGATGAAATCGGGACAATCGAAATGCTAAAAGGGCCCCAAGCCCTTCGCTAACGCTGCGACCTTCAAACGGATAGATCATGATCGAATCACCCTCTCGACTTCGATGTCGTTCGATCAGCAATTCATCGAGCTTCGGAACATGACTCCATCGCTGTTGCAACCGCATCAGTCCTCGAAGTGCTATCAACCCGCGTGGTAATTCTTCTTGAACTCCCTTGAACATCGCTTCTCGAACCGAATCGCTTGCAACGCCCTGCTGAGCAAAGTGCTTCGCAACGCTCCACTGCCTTGCCATCTGATCAATGAATCGCCTCACACCTTCTGAAAGCTCACTTGATAATGGCAAGTTCCCTCCGAGCCAGCGTGGAACAGCATTCGGTTCCCCTTTGCCCTTGCGAACCCAAACAGTACCTTCACGGATCCATTCCAATTGCAGCAGTCGGCCACCAAGTAAAAAGCGATCTCCGGGCTTGAGTCTTGAAGCAAACGACTCTTCCACAAATCCGATCTTTCCACCGTTTAGAAATTGCACTTGGAGCATCATGTCAGCAGTGATGGTGCCAATTGCCATCCGATGCCGTTTGGCTAGCCCGACGTCTTGGACGCAATAACGATCAAATTCTTTGATCACTCGTCGATAGTCCGGGTAGGCATGCAAGCAACCTCCGGTAGTAACAAAATCCAAGACCCAGTCGAGTTGTTGATCGCTCAATTCGCGATAGCAATCTGCGGACCGAACCTCGTCGGCAAACTCTTCACGTGTGTAGGGGCTTCCCAAGGCTCGTGTTACGGCATGTTGGACCAGACAATCCAATGGAGCGACCGGTGGATGACGTTCTTCGATTTGTTTTTCTTCGATCGCCCGTCGTGCTGCTTCAAGTTCGATGATTTCGAAAGCATGGGAAGGGACAAACGCAAGCTTGCTTGTCTTGCCAGGAGAGTGGCCACTGCGTCCCGCACGTTGCACCAATCGAGCTGTCCCTTTGGGTGAGCCAACTTGTATCACTTGATCCACCGGTGCAAAATCGACGCCCAAATCCAAGCTAGAAGTGCAGACGACGGCGATAAGCTTGCCATCGGATACTGCTTGTTCTACCCAAGAACGCAGTTCATGGGCTAACGAACCATGATGGACCGCTAGTCGACCTGCCCAGTCTGGTCGTTCGCGCAAGATCGCTCGATACCATAGTTCTGTCTGATTGCGGGTGTTGGTGAAGACCAAGGTTGAATTGGCTCGCTCGATCTGATCGATCACTCGGGGTAACATCGATAAACCGATATGCCCAGCCCACGGAAAGCGTTCAATCTCTGTAGGTAACAGCACCTCCATCGAAAAAGATCGCGATTGTCCGCCGGTGATGAGAGTCGTTTCACCCTTAGAGCTGTTGCCGACCAAAGCTCGCAACGCTTGTTGAGGGTTGCCGATCGTTGCTGATAAAGCCCATCGTTGCAACCTCGGTGCGATTCGTGTTAAGCCTGCAAGGGCTAGTTCTGTTTGGATTCCGCGTTTGGATCCGAGGAGTTCATGCCATTCGTCTACAATGACAGCTCGCAGTGAGCGAAAGGTTTCTCTGGATTCAGGGTAGGAGAGGAGTAAGGTAAGGCTCTCTGGCGTGATCACCATGGCGGTCGGCGGGGTCTGTCGCTGACGCAGCTTGGTCGAACTCGATGTATCCCCGGTACGCTGCTCAAGGGTCCAAGGGAGCTTTAATCCGTCGATACACTCATGCAGCGCGTGGCAGGTGTCTGCTGCCAGGGCTCGCAGGGGTGTAATCCAGAGAGCTTGCAGTGGCGGTGAGATTTCCCGTTTGCTTCGACGCGTCCAATCGCTCGGATCGATAGGATCGGCGATCCATTGCGCTAGTGGGCCAAGCCAAGCGGCGCGGGTTTTACCCATCCCGGTACTGGCTAAAATCAGTCCGTGGTTTCCTGCAAGGTAGCTGGACCAAGCTTGCTGCTGCCAGTCGAATGGAGTTTGACCTGATTGGAGCATCCAAGCCGCGATTGTTTGCAGGGCGCTCGATTCGTTCTCGCTCACACTGAAGTCTCTCTGACGCAGAAAACCCTACTAGATCCAGTTCGATCCCATACGACCAAACTCGACTCCATCCTTAGACATCTTTCGGAGGAACGCGGATCCTTGGACAGTATCCAACCTTGTCTAGGGGCGTTGCGTGATCTGTTCCACCCCCGAACTCGTTGGTTCGTAAGTTCGTTCGGCAACGATAACTTGTGAGCCTTGCATAAAAACAGTCCATTCCCCGGTGAGCCAATGTTCTACTGGCATTTCAAAGGGGGCGTCAGTCCATCGGTTAACCCAATTTCCGGATGCGAATGGACGAAGCCACTGCGGCAAAACAACGGTCCCTTGAGCTTCGTGATCTGCCAAGTTGACGATGCACATTGTGATTTGCGATTCACCTCTGCGCCAAACCCAAGCGAGAAGGCAATCGGAGCTCCAGTTATCCTCCCAAGCCCTTTGAATTTCGAGTAGTTCCCATTCTCCTTCGTGAAAAACCGGGTCTCGCAAGAGCTCGATAATGCATTGATAAAGGTTTTGGATTTGTGGGTCGATGCTTTCGTTGGGGCCTCGAACGAGATGCGGCGAGATTCGCTTGTGAAAGCCCTCAAGTTGACCTTGATGAAAGAATCGCAAGCCCGGGGTCAAATAGGTTACGACAGTCGCTGGAACATGACGTTCGATAGGGAATACTGTCGCTGCTCTGGGCTCGTCGTGATTCTCCAAAAAACGAGCTAGCCTGGACTGGTACTCGACGCTTGCTTGCAGATGATTGCGCACTGCACACATATCACCATCTCGTAACCGATCATAAAGTCGCTTGTCGTAACAATAGTCGAACCCTTCTTGTTGCAGCTCCCACTCCATATCCCAGTAGACTTCTGCCATCAAAAGAAATTCGGGGAAACGCGATTTGATCGCATGAATCGTCTCACCCCAAAATGATTTCATCGGTCTACCCCACGTCTGTTCAAAGACGCGAGGTATAAGCAGCATCGCCATATCGCAACGGACGGCATCGCACTGTTCTGCGACATGCATCAACTCGGTTTGCATTGCCTGCTGCAACTGTGGATTTGAATAATCCAATTGAACCGTATCGACCCAACCGGAGAAAAAAGGATCGCGTCCGTGCGCAAAAATGGTTCCCGAATCAGGTTGGCGGAAGTAATTCTGTGGCTGAAGTGCCAGTAATTGTTCGTTCCCTTGTACGAGAAAGTCGGGATTCGAATCCATCCACGGGTGGTCTAAGCCCATGTGGTTCGGCACAAAATCCAACATGAGCTTGATCCCGCGCTCGTTGAGTCGCTTGCGAAGGATGGCCAAGGATGAAGGACCACCGAGTTGTTCCGAAACGCGATAGCTTGCGAGTGCAAACCCAGATCCACCGATGTCATTGGGATACAACGGTTGTAATGTCTGCTGAAACTCCGCAACCCAATCAGGATTCGTCCGAGACATTTGCTGGGAGTGTTTGCTGGTCTCCCAAACACTCAGCAACCAAAGAATTTCTACTCCAGCTTGAACCAAGGCATCGAGGAACGAATCCGGGAAGTCTTCGAGAAAGATTGGGGCTCTCGGCAGCGGTGAAGGCAGAAGAGTCAATCCGTCTCCGGGCCGCATTTCGCGAGCAGCGATTCGCGTATTGCACTGGAACAAGACCGGATGTTTTTGCATGGAATTCCTCGTGGCAAACAAAAAAAGCCGACCGTTCCAAAGGATCGATCGGCTAAGTGGTCTCTGTCACGATCTTGGTAAAGATCTTCGGGGAAGTCCCAGTGGATCGTTTCCAGTGGGGAGAATCCCATAGAGCGATAGGATCAAGTCTTAGACCATGTCCTTGAGCTTCTTCAGAGGACGAACCTTGACGGAGGTCGAAGCTGGCTTTGGATCAGCCCACTTCATTTCGCCGGTTTGTGGATTGCGAACTTGACGCTTTGGAAGAGCCTTCTTCTGGATGCGAACAACTTTGCAAAGATCAGGAATCACAAAAGTCCCGACTCCCTTCTTGCCAACCGCATTAGCGATTTCAGCCTTCAATGCATCGAAGACTTCAGCAATTTGCTTCTTCGACAAACCGGTGGCTTCGGCAATGTTGGTATAGATCTGGACTTTGGTGAGAGGCTTTTCTGCCTTCGCTGCTGCTTTCGCCATGTGAGGATCCTTTGTATCTGACTCTGAAACGGACTGGAATTGCTTCAGGTGTTCGACGGGAACAACGCTGTTTGGCTGAATTAAAGGTTCCAGGAAACAAAATGCAACTGGGCGAAGCAAAAAACAGCGGTATTTCCCTGGATTTTTCGAGAAATTGTAAAAAAACCTTGGGAAAACCAGCGATTAACCGCAAAAACACAGAAGAAATCCAGGAAAAATACCCAATGATGGGGTTGATTTGTGTAGAAGTGGTTTTTCTACAAACCACAACCTAGCAATGCCACAACCCAGCAATGTCTCACACTTACCAACCTATTCGCTATCAGTCTTCTCGGAATCGATAGCCGACGCCGCGAACAGTTTCGATGGCGTCTGCTTTCTCTCCAATTTTTTTGCGAAGGGCTCTGATGTGCACATCAATAGTGCGTTCGAGGACCAGGGTATCTTCGCCGAGAGCCGAGTCGATCAATTCGGTGCGATCGAAGGCGCGACCTGGTTGGCGAATCAAAGTATCCAGCAATCGAAATTCGCTTTTGGTCAACTCGATCAGTTGTCCATCGACAGTGACTCGATAACGTCGACGGTCTAACGTGATTCCACCGCGCGTGATGGTCTCAACGTCATCGTCTGCGGTTGCACTCTTGCGTCGTTGCAACGCTTTGATCCGTTCCATCAAGACACGGATGCTAAATGGTTTAGTAACGTAATCATCGGCTCCGACAGAAAAGCCGATGAGCTGGTCGGCTTCCTCGGTTTTGGCGGTCAGCATAATGATGATCGCTCCGGCGGTTTCAGGTTTCGACCGCAATCGTCGACAGACTTCGACACCGTCGATTATTGGAAGCATGACGTCCAGGAGAACAATGTCCGGAAGCTTCAGTTGGGCTTGATTCACGCCGTCTCGGCCATCGATAGCCAAGGAGACTTCGTAACCCGCTTTGTCGAGATTGTAGATAAGGATTTCGGAAATCGCGCGGTCATCTTCGATGACTAATACTTTGCTTTTCGGCATACAAGTTCAATCGATGTGGTTCATGGCGAAGGGCGAGTAGGGTTCTCGGGGAGGTCGCGTTGAAAGACTTGTCGATGCCTAATGATCACCCCATCGACCATGTAGATGACGTCTTCCGCGATACTCACTGCCAAGTCGCCGATCTGCTCGAGGTGCCTCGAAGCCGAAAACGCGTGCAATGCTACTTCTACCGCTGAAGAATCTCTTCTGATCGCGTCCGCCAAAACACCGATCACCTGGACGTTTTTTGCATCTAACGGGTCGTCCATCAAGATCACGCTACGAGCCATGTTTGCGTCGTTTTGCACGAACGCATCTAAGCTCATTCGGACCATCTTGGTGACCATTCCGGCCATTTCGTTGATGCCCTCAGGGATCGGAAATTCTGGATGGGGACATAGGCTATCGGCCCGCTGTGCGATATTGCAGGCCAAATCTGCCATCCGCTCGAGGTCATTGTTGACTTTCATCATGGTCGTGACGCGGCGCAAATCCGCAGCGACCGGTTGGTGCAATGCCAACATCTTCAGACAGTCTTCCTCAATCCGAACTTCCGCTCGATCCACATCCGAATCGCGTCGGATGACATCGCTCGCCATAATCCCTTGCCGTTGCATCAGCGAAGTGACCGCTAGCGCGATCATGTCTTCAACCATGCCGGAAAGTTTCAGCAGCGATACTCGGGCTTCGTCCAAATCGTGGTTTAGGTGCAATGACATCGTCCTCTTCCAATCCTGGGAATGTTAACACTTCGTTGTGAAGATCATGTTAACATACGATGAAGAAGATAAGGAGAGCGGTGTTATCCGGCCAAGACTTCCCGCACCACCCGCTGAGGTTCCACCCCTGTCAAACGCTGATCCAACCCTTGAAAAGGAAAGGCGAATCGTTCGTGGTCGATCCCCATGCAGTGCAAAAGGGTGGCGTTGATGTCATTAATGTGCACCGGATTTTCGACGACGTTGTAGCTAAAGTCGTCGGTGGTTCCAAATTCGACCCCTCCTCGGATTCCTCCTCCGGCCATCCACATCGTGAAACACTTCGGATGGTGGTCCCGTCCGTAATTCTGGCGGGTTAAACCACCTTGGCAGTACACCGTGCGTCCAAATTCCCCTCCCCAAACCACCAATGTCGAGTCGAGCAATCCTCGCTGCTTGAGGTCTTTGATTAACGCCGCTGATGCCTGGTCGACATCGCGAGCTTGCGCGGGCAAGTCTCCGGCGATGTTTCCATGCTGATCCCAACCGCGATGCAAAATCTGTACAACGCGCACGCCCCGTTCCACCATGCGACGCGCAAGCAGTGCACTGGCTGCAAACGTTCCAGGTTTTGTTACATCCGGGCCATACATCTGCAAAATGTCTTGGGTCTCGTCGTCAATCCCCACCAAATCTGGAACGCTACTCTGCATGCGATAAGCCATCTCGTACTGGGCAATTCGAGTTTGAATCTCTGGATCGCCGAGCGATTCAAATCGGTGCCGATTAAGGTTCCCTAGCGCGTCGAGCATCGCGCGACGATCTTGCGATGCAATGCCCTCGGGATTTTTCAAGTACAACACTGGATCGGCACCCGATCGCAAAGCGACCCCGGTGAATCGGGTCGGCAAGAACCCGCTGGACCACATTCGTGTAAACAGTGCTTGCGCCGGCGCGGTGGCTGACCATGTTGGGGTCAAGACGACGAAGGCGGGCAAATCGTCGCTCTCGCTTCCCAACCCATAGGCTAACCAAGATCCCAAACTCGCTTTGCCGGGGACTTCGCTCCCCGTCATGACAAACGTACAAGCCGGATCATGATTGATCGCGTTGGTATGTACGGTCTTAATCACCGCTAACTCATCGACCACTCCGGCTGTGTGTGGCAATAGTTCACTGACCCATCGTCCGCACTCACCGTGCTGCTTGAACGCAAACTTGCTCGGTGCTACCGGCAATCTCGCTTGACCACTCGTCATGGTGGTGATCCGTTGCCCTTTGCGAATCGAGTCAGGCAAGTCTTTGTCAAACTGTTCGCTGAGCCCCGGTTTGTGGTCCCATAAATCGATTTGAGAAGGCCCACCGTTCATGTGGAGATATATGATCGATTTTGCCTTCGCCGCGAAATGGGGCAAACCGAGCAATGGTGGATGAACGGTACCTTGAGGCCGCATCGCTGCTTGCACCGGTCCGCTCCCCCCGATGGATAACCCACCTTGCATGGCAGCCAATGCGATCGGCCCCATCTGCAGTCCAGTGCGTCCAAAAAAAGCCCGTCGATTCATTCCGAAAGTTGATTGCATGATATGACACCCCTTGGAGAGGCTAGCTGGTGCGTTCGTTAATTATTAATTGTGGAGAGTACTCAGTTACGGGTAACGGTCTCGTCAAGGTTGAGGACTAAATTGCTTAGGAGCGTCCAAGCGGCGATTTGCTCGGCAGGGAGTGCGACTGCAATCTCAGGATCTACCCATCGTTCTCCTGCTTTGGCAATCCGTTTTGCGTCTTCGGGATTGGCGGTCAATCGCTCAAGTGACTTGTTGAGGAACGTTTCAAGTTGCTGTTGCTCATACGCATCCGGTGGTCGCGATAGGACCCATTGAAACAATCGTACTACCCTGGATGTTTCGTCTTGCGGCGATGCTTTCAAAACACGTTCAGCCAGACACCTCGCGGCCTCGATGTGCTGAATGTCGTTCATCAACTGCAACGCTTGTAGCGGTGTATTGCTGCGTTCTCGACGTGTACAAGTCGTTTCGCGATTCGGAGCGTCGAAATTCGACATGAACGGTGGTGGTGCCGTTCGTTTGAAGTATGCGTAGAGGCTACGGCGATACAAGTCCGGGCCGTGTTGCTGGATGTAATATCGCGTGTTTGAATCGCCATATCCGACCGGTTCCCAAATGTTGGGTGGCTGATAACCTCGAAATCCCGGGCCCCCGATACTTCGATTCAGAACACCAGCGACAGCTAACGCATTGTCGCGTATCTGTTCAGCATCGAGTCGGATTCGTGGGCCGCGTGCCAAATAACGGTTTTCTGGGTCTTTCGCATGAGCGTCTTCTTGCACTGTCCCTGCTCGTTGGAAAGCTTCGGTCATCACAAGTTCTTTCATCAACGCTTTGACGTTCCAGCCATTGGTCAGGAAATGATGCGCAAGGTCATCGAGCAACTGCGGATGCGTTGGCGGCGTTCCTTGTGTGCCGAAATCATCCGACGTTTTGACAAGCCCGACTCCGAAGACCTGTTGCCAAAGGCGGTTGACCGTTACGCGAGCCGTTAACGGATGATTCGGAGCAACGAGCCATTTCGCTAGATCCAATCGGTTGAGGCTCGAGGCGTTCTTTCCATCAGTCGCTTGCTGCGGAGTAGGTTGTCGTTCGATCGCAGGCAATGCGGCTAATACACCTGGAGTTACTGCATCTCCCTTTGCATCGTACTGTCCTCGCACCATGACGTGCGCTTGGCGTGCTTGGGGTGCATCGCGGTAGATCATGGTCCCTGGGATGCGATCATCCAGTTTTTCGCGCTGCGATTGCAGTTGAAACCACCCCTTACGGGCTTGCAGAATTTCTTTGGGAACGTCGCTGGCAATCCAAGCGATGAAGTAGGCTTTGACTTGGCCTTCTAGTTTCTTCCCTTCGTCGGAGTCTGGACCTTTTTGGATGGCTTGAACAAGTCCGTTGCCGCCGAGTTGTTCGGAAGCGTGGGGGACTGGTTTATTGCCGTGTTGTTTCCACCACGTTTTCCAGTCTGAACGCAAGTTGTCTTGTTCGCGAAGACCACCGGTGATCGAGAGTCCATCCCAATAGCAGATTCCACCGAAGAGGCCGAGTTTCAACTCGGTCACCACAGCACCGACTTCAAGTCCTTCGGTCGGCAATGAGAGGAGTTGCCATTCTCCAGGATTGGGTAGTGGACCGACCACTCGATCAGGACCAGCATCGACGCGTCGCGCTTGTTCCGGATCGTTGCACCATACCCAACGCTTGGCACCTTTGTTGGTGCGGACTTCCAAGTAGATGGCTTCGGGTGGCTCTTGCAAATCGGTTTGGGCCCAGACGCTAATGCGACCGTTCTCCAGGATCCAGTTTGGAATCAGTCCACCTTGAATGGTCTGTTCGAATTTGTCTCCGAATTCAGTGACCAACGCTCGTTGACCCATGGGTGGGGTGACTTCGTCAACACTCCACCGATCGGCATTGCGGCTGGTATTGCGTTGCGTTGCGCCCAACGGCAAAGCGTCATCGAGCCAAACATGCGTAGCGGATTTTCCGAGCGGTTTTACAGATGTATCCGATGATATGTCCGATGCCCAAGGGGCTTGGACGCTCCAGCGTTTTGACAGATCGTAGAGATTGCTCAGGGAGCTTTGAAGTTGAGCATCGAATGCGGCCAGCTCTGCAGACTGCGCTTGCGTGGGTAGTTTGAGGAATGGTGCTGTTGTCGAAACATTGCCGTCCATTGCCGGATCGGCATTGCTGTAAAAAAACGCGTACATCGAATAGAACTCACGCGTCGTGAGGGGATCGTATTTATGGTCGTGACAAACGGCGCATCCACCGGTGAGACCTAAAAACGTTTGGATCGTGGTGCTGGTACGATCCACTGCGTAACGAAATTGAAACTCATCGACGATGGCTCCACCTTCCGAAGTTGTGACATTGCAACGATTGAAGCCGGTTGCCACCAATTGCGAAGGGGTTGGGTTGGGGAGCAAATCCCCTGCGAGTTGTTCGATGGTGAATTGATCAAAGGGTTTGTTTTCATTGTAGGCTTGAACAACCCAGTCGCGATAAGGCCAAATCAGGCGATCGTTATCCAAGTGCAAGCCGTGGGTATCACCGTAACGAGCAACATCTAGCCAGTGTTTCGCCATTTCTTCGCCGTAGTGCGGAGAAGCGAGCAAGCGATCGACGTAGGCTTCGTAGGCTTGTGCGGATGGGTTTCGCGCGAAGGCCTCCACTTCATCGGGATTTGGAGGGAGCCCCGTGAGCGTAAAGGCGAGTCGTCGAGCAAGAGTGCGTGGGTCGGTGGGACCTTGTAAAGTCAGACCACGGCGAGTGGCTTCCGAAGCGATTTGTGCGTCGATCCAGTTGCGAGGTTGGCCTTGAGCCGACGGTTGGATCGGTTCGAAGGCCCAATGGTTTTCGTATTCCGCACCTTGTTCGATCCAACGTTTGAGAATTTCCTTTTCGGGATCGGAGAGTTGCCGAGTGGCGTTCGGAGGAGGCATGACAAGATCGGGATCGGTGGAGAGGATTCTCGACCAAGCAGCACTAGCGTTCGGATCGCCTGCGACCCAGGCTGTGCCGGAGTCCCCTTGTGCGGTATCGGCATCTGCTCGATCGAGTCGCAGATCGGCTTGGCGATGCTCGGCATCTTGACCGTGGCATCGGAAGCAAGTCGCCGATAGAATCGGCCGAACGTCCCGATCGAATCGGATCTCGTCTACTGAGTTCTGCGCAAGGCCTTGCGCTGCGATTCCTGCATTGTCTTGGGCTGGAGCCAAACTCGTCAAAAGCGAGAAGCTACTGCAAAAAATAATGCATCTATGTACTGCAACTATCTTGAGAAACAACGGGTGGGAGAGGTCAAGCATGATGGAATAGCGCTCGGCAAACTGGGAAGTCGGTAGGCTAGGAAGTCGGCAGGTCAACAAATTCTGCTTGGCAAATCGCCGAGCGGGATGTCAACTGATATTGTACTCTACTGCAAGGTTGTTGCGACGGACAACTATCCCATGGAATCGGAACCAATGTGACAACAAAGTAGCGTCGAGCAAAGGAACCTAGCAACAAACCCCAGAGACACAAAAAACCAGAGACATAAAAGCCCAGTGTTGCATAAGCCCAGTCTGGGGAAATACGGAACTGGGAAAGAGAGAGGATTGCATATGAAGTCTTGGATGCTCTTGCGCCATGCGAAAAGTGATTGGAACGATGCTTCGCTGCACGATAAAAATCGACCTTTGAATGCTCGTGGACGAAAAGCGACTCAGTTGCTCGGCGAAAAACTTATCGAGAAGGATTACATTCCCGACCGTATTCTCTGTTCCTCCGCTGTGCGTACCCAGGAAACCTTGAAAGGTCTCTTGCGGGTCTGGGCACAGCATTGCGATGGCCCACTCCCCGAAGTCTTGTACTTCGACGCCCTGTACTTGGCCTGCCCCGATACCATCCTCGGTCACCTCCAAGAACATGCCGGGGAACGCCAAAAACTGATGACGATCGGACACAACCCGGGAATCGAGCAATTAGCTAGCGAACTATTAGGGATCCCATTGGAAATGAAGACTGCTCATCTTGTGATTGTCCAGCAAGATGGAAATACCCGCTGGAGCTTGCGGGAGAATTTTCGAGGTGAAGACTGATCGGAAACCCTTTCACCTTGTCCTGGAACTCGGGATTCACTAGCATCCCATCCGGTTTCCAAATGGACTGCCTTTAGGTAGCATTTCCACAGAGTTTTCAACGCAATTGCCTATCGGATTCGACATTCATGGTTTGGACGATTCTCCAAGTTAGCTTGCGACGGTTGAAAAACAATCGTTCCGAGCTGCTCCTTACCTTTGTCGTCCCGATTCTATTTTTCAGCATTTTTGCTCTGATTTTCGGCTCGCGAGGATCTTCTGGATCTTCAACACCTAGGATCAAGATTGCGTTGTCGGATGTTTCTCATTCTCCTTTGACTCTGCGTGCGGTGGAACTGCTTCGCGAACAGTCCTCTTTGAGAATCACCGATTCGAAAACGGCACTGTTGCACGCCGACAGCGTTGAATCTCAGACTGCTGAAACCGTTCCTCCCGCTGTGGCTGAGGATTTGGTTCGCCGTGGCTCGGTTTCGGCTGCTGTGGTTTTTTCCCCACCGGTCAATCAACCTTTGGTGTCTTCTTCCCCAGCTCCCCTCCCTCTACCTACTATTCAGCTACTTTCGGACTCCTACGATCAAGTAGCATCGCAGGTCCTCTCGGCTCTCGTGCAGAAAGCGATTCTGACGGCTTATTCGGAATCCCAACGAGCAGAGCAAGAGCGAATGATGCAGCAACAACGGGCACTTGGTACTCGTGAACCACCTGCGGTGTTACCAGCAAGCTTCCTGTCGAATCATCCCAATACTTCCGAATCCAACATCGCTGCACTGCCAACAGCAGCAATGCCCACAGCAGCAGCAATGCCGGCGTTGGGATTCCCCGAACCTCCCAAGATCGAGTGTGTCGATATACTCGGAAAGAAAAAAGCGAATCCGGTGATTGCGATGTACGCAGCGGGAATTGCGGTGATGTTTCTGCTGTTCAGTGCGACAACGGCCAGTGGATCGTTATTAGAGGAGCGAGAGAATTCTACGTTGGACCGATTACTATGTAGTCGTTTGACGATGGATCAACTCCTCTTGGGCAAATGGGCTTACCTGACGTTCATCGGGATGATTCAAATGACCCTGATGTTCACTTGGGGTAGCCTAGTGTTTGGGATTGAGTTGCTCGCACACCTCGAAGGATTTTTTGCAATGACCCTCATTACTGCAGGAGCTTCATCGAGCTTTGCGCTATTCTTGGCGTCACTTTGCAAAACGCGCACACAACTTGGATGGGTTTCGACGATTGTGATTTTGAGTATGTCTGCACTCGGTGGTTCGATGGTTCCAAGATACTTGATGAGTGAATCGATGCAGCGTGCAGGTCTACTGACATTCAACGCTTGGGCTTTGGAAGGATATAACAAGATCTTCTGGCGGGAATTGAAATTGCCAGACATCGAGCTTGAACTCGGCGTATTGACTCTCTGCGGCTTCTGCTTCATCGTTGCCGCCCGAATGTTCGCAGTCCGTTGGGAGCGTACATGACTCATCCGTCCAACTCTCCATTGGATGCGAGCAAACTATTACGGCATGATGCCATTCGATTACAACGACAGTGGGAACGCATTGAGCGTGTTTCCCCCAATCGCAAGTCTGTAGACTTGCAACGTTGGTATGCGTCACTCGACGCTGCGACCCAGCGATATACCTCGCGGCTCGATACACCTTACACGCTATCCTACGACCCCGAGCTACCGATCAGCCGTTATCGAGACGAAGTGATCGATGCGATCGTCAATCGGCAAGTGACCATTGTTTGTGGCGAGACAGGCTCGGGGAAAAGTACGCAGTTACCTAAGCTCTGTTTGCAAGCGGGTTTTGGGAAACAGGGTTGGATCGGACATACCCAGCCACGACGACTAGCCGCTCGTTCGATCGCTTATCGTTTAGCCGAAGAGATGGAGTCTCCCTTTGGAAAAGTGGTTGGATACAAAGTCCGATTCCAAGACCACACCGAGTCGACTTCGTTGATCAAATTGATGACCGATGGGATACTGCTCGCAGAAATTCAGCGTGACCCGTTTCTTGAAGCTTACGACTGTATCATTCTCGACGAAGCTCACGAGCGATCGATTCAGATCGATCTTCTTATGGCTTACCTAGCCCGTTTGCTACCTTCGCGTCCGGAGCTACGGATTGTTATCACCAGTGCGACGATCGATGCGGAACGATTTTCGGAGCATTTTCATGACGCGTTGGGACCAGCCCCAATCCTGAATATCGAAGGGCGCAGTTATCCGGTCGAAGTCCGTTATCGCGGTGCGCAGAATGTTGCAATGCAGCGCGTGGCAGACGGAGGTGCCGATGATTCGGATTACGATACTTCCCTCTTAACTCGTTTTTGTGATGCTGTGGATGAGTTGTTGGGGGAAGGACGTGGAGACATCCTCGCTTTCTTTCCAACAGAACGAGAAATTCGAGACGCCAGTAAACGATTGCGTGGTTTCTTGACTCAACGCAATTTGCATCAATCTGTCGAAGTCCTCCCGCTGTACGCGAGATTGACGGAAGCGGAGCAGCAACGGGTCTTTCAGCCACATCGTTTGCAACGGATTGTGTTAGCAACCAACGTTGCTGAATCGAGTCTAACGGTGCCCGGAATCCGTTACGTCATCGATACGGGAACGGCACGGGTCTCACGCTATGCTGCAAAGAGCCGTGTGCAACGCCTACCGATTGAGCCGGTTTGCCAAGCCTCTGCGAATCAACGTTCGGGACGATGCGGACGATTGGGGCCGGGGATCGCTATTCGCTTGTACGATGAAGATGACTTTCTCAGCCGAGCACCGTTTGCTCAACCAGAAATTCTACGATGCGATCTAGCCGGCACGATTCTGCATGCGAAATCGCTTGGAATCGCCGATATCGAATCGATCCCATGGCTTGATCCTCCCCGTCCGGAAAGTGTGCGAGAAGGGTTGCAAACGCTTCGCGAAATCGAAGCGATCGATGCGAGTTCGAATCTTACGGGGATCGGTCGAACGCTCGCTCGTTGGCCCGTCTCACCCCGCATCGGTCGATTGCTGCTGGCTGCCTCTGAGCAAGGATGCCTCAATGAAGCATTGGTAGTGGCCGCAGCGTTAGAAACCCAAGACCCTCGTGTGCGACCACCGGAATTCCAACAGGATGCTGACAATGCACATCAAAAATTCAAAGACCCCAACAGTGACTTCCTCAGTTTGATGCGTGTTTGGGATTTTTATCAATCCCTCCGTGAGAAACTTGGGCGATCTCGACTCGAAAAAGCGTGTCGCGATTCCTTCCTCTCTTTGGTGCGGCTAAGAGAATGGGGAGAAGTTCATCGGCAATTGGCAGACCAATGCCGCGAGGCCAAGCTACCGATATCCCATCGTCGCATCGAATTATCCGACAGCACGTCAACCCAAGTCGCAACGGGAAATGCACCTACGAATGGAGCTACGCATGCGCGTACAAATGCGTCCGGGAATGCCGCTGGTCATGCACCCAATAATGCACCGAAAGCGAATGGTTCCCAGCGAGGACAGGGGAGGGGCAAATCCGCGCAAGGATCGAACAAGCAGCTTGGTGCGAACCATCCGAATTCAACAAATCCAATGCAGCGGTTACCCAAGGGGTATGCAGAGCTACATCAAGCACTCTTAGTAGCTTTTCCGTCCGGTGTTGCGATGCAAGACGACCGAGGGAAGTACCGAGGCGCATCGAACATGGAGTTGCAGCTTTGGCCCGGATCAACCGTGAAGAACCAACCACCAAAGTGGATTGTTTCATCAGAAATTATTGAGACTCGGGAACGATACGCACGAACTGCTGCCCGTATCGATCCAACTTGGATCGAACGGACTCTGCAGCATTGCTTGAAGTTCTCCTACGACGAACCTCATTTCAGTCGCAAGCAAGGTTCAGCGATGGTGATGCGTCGAGGAACACTTTTTGGACTACCGGCTGTGGCGCGGCATGCTGTCCCCCTTGCCCCGCTTGATCCGAAGCTTGCGCGTTCTTTGCTCATCGAACATGGGCTTGCCGAAGAACAACTCGAATCGCGTGCCAAGTTTTGGCGAGAGAATCAGCGATTTTTAGAGGATCTCAGGAAGGTCGGGGAGAAGACCCGAAGGCGAGATTGCCTTGCGGATCCATTTGTGCTGTTGGAGTTTTATCGCAATTGCGTTCCGGAGCACGTTGTCGACCGAACAACTTTAGAGAAGTGGGACCGAACACTGACGGATACGAAGAGTCCCCCCTATCTTTCGCTAGAACAATTACAGCTCGTTCTTGATTTGCACCAAGTAGAGACTGAATTTCCGGATCAACTCGAAATTGGGGCTGTAAGCCGGCTCCCCTTAGCGTATCACTTCGAGCCAGGTTCGGAACAAGATGGAGTGACATTAAGCGTTCCACTTCCGGCGATCGATCAGCTTCATCATGAAAAACTCGAGTGGTTAGTTCCCGGCTTGCTGCGCGAGAAGCTCCAAGCGCTATTGAAGTCACTTCCCAAGCGACTGCGGCGACAGTTTGTACCGATTCCAGATACCGTTGAGGTTTTATTACCGAAGATGTTGCGAGCGGCCGAGCAAGCGGCACCGTTCTGGAAAACGTTGTGCGAACTGTGCACCAGCGCGATCGGTGAACCAGTACAGAAGTCCGATTTTGATTCCCGAGCATTGCCGGAGCATTTGAAGCTACGCATTGCAATGCACGACGAGCGCGGCAAGCCGATTGCAACGAGCCGCGATCTTGCAGAAGTGCAGTCGAAGGCGCAGCAGCAAGCGGTCAAGATCGCGGAGCCAGCAGGTAAGTCAGGAGGTAATAAACCGATTGAATACCCTTGGCAGCGCACACAGATGACCAAGTGGGATATCGAGGACTTGCCTCGTTCGATCATCGAACCGATCGGTGGGGTGCGCATTGAGCGATTCCCTACATTGATTCCTGGAGTAGCGAATTCGACACAAAAGCCTAATACCACCGCTTCGCCAACTTCGACAAAACCTCCAGCGGCAACTTTGTCTGGGATAGCGACGGGGATCGTGGACCACCCGCATCTTGCGGAACAATGGCTGCGGGAAAGTGTCATACGACTGTTCGCTCAGAGCGAACAGAGAGAAATAAAAAGCCAGATCCAATTCTTACCGAAATGGAAAGAGTGCAGTTTATGGTTGTCGGATCGATGGCCGGGGAATCTGCTTGCTGAGATTATCTCCGCGTTGATGGCGAGGTTGGCACTCGTCGAGACCGACTGGAATCGAGACCGCGGTGACTTTCAACCTGTTCCTCGAACGCTGATTGAATGGGAGGCGACTCGTATAGCTCGTGTCAAGAACATCGGGCTCGCGGCCGCTGAGCTAGGTCGTTGGCTGCCGAAGTTAGCTGACGCTTATCAACAGGTTCGCAAGCTACGAGAGCAGACACCGAAGTCGTTTGGTACGGTGTTGCAGGAGATCGACCAGCAGCTCGCGGCCTTGCTTGATCCAGCGAACGCTTATCACACCCCTTGGGTCTATTGGAAGGACCTGCCACGATTTCTGTTGGGGGTCGCGAGCAGGTTGGAGAAGCTCAAGTCGGTCGGAGCAGCGAAGGATCAGCAGAATGATCAACCTGCGGCGAAGGCTTGGGGCGACTACCTGCAGCGAATTTCGAGGCTTGAACAGCTCCCGGCGTATGCGCAGAAGTCAGTGCGTTGGGCACCGAGCGGTTCGCTTCTCGAATACCGGTGGATGATCGAAGAGCTTCGCGTATCGATCCACGCTCAGAAACTTGGTACCCGGATGAGCGCATCGCCGAAGCGGATTGAAAAGCTTCAAAGCCAGCTCGATGCGGAGCGAGTAGGGTGATTCTGTATTGACCAGAACGCCCCTGTCCACTAAAAATTTGGTGTCGGCAAATTCTTCCCAGGCCGCGCAGATTTCCAGATGGCAGATTTCCAGATGGTGGTCTATCCGCGGAAGAAACGGCGTTGAATGAGCGGATCTACTGCAGTCGCAGCAATACGATTGCTTGAGGATCCGGCGGCAATCAAAGCGGCACGGCGTGAGTCGTCCGGAAAAGAGTCAACTGACAGTTCGCGGTGGTTTCCCCCTCAAAGTCGGGAATTCTGTCCTGAATTGTTCCGAACAATCGACACAATCGGCCGATAAACGTCTAGCACGACAGCCGATAAAATCGCTGCGTTCATGATTAGGCTCCGTAGCCAAGTGGCTAAGGCAGCGGATTGCAAATCCGCCACGCGTGGGTTCAACTCCCACCGGAGCCTCTCTCGAAAACCCTGAGCAATGCTCGGGGTTTTTTCGTAGGCAAATTTTTAGGGGCACAGCGACCAAGCCGCCAATCAAAACCTTGATGCGAGACCTGTCGAACCATGCAAGTTGAAATTGTGATCCCTGCCCGGTTGGCTTCCACTCGCCTGCCGGAAAAACTACTGCTGAGTGAAACCGGTCAACCATTGATTGCTCATACGTATCAAGCGGCACGAAAGAGCAAGCTTGCGAGGGGTGTGACGTTGGCGGTTGACCATCTCCGGTTGGCCCAAGCCGCTGATGCGATTGGGGCTTCCTGGGTGATGACAGACCCGAATGCGCAGAGCGGGACCGATCGCATTTCCGAAGTTGCCCGCAGCCGGCCTGATGTGGATGCTTTTGTAAATGTCCAAGGAGACGAGCCAGAAATCCCGGGCGAGGCGATCGATCAGGTCATCGGGTTACTCATCGCACATCCCGAATGTTCGGTAGCTACATTGGCGACACCGATTCGCAAAAAGGACGATCTCGAGGATCCAGCTTGTGTGAAAGTGGTATGTAGCCATCGGGGTGAAGCCCTTTATTTCAGTCGCTCGGTGGTTCCGCATCCGAGGCAATGGGATGATGGGTTGCTGTTGGAGAATCCACCGTTGTATTTGCAGCATCTTGGGATCTACGCTTACCGAAGAGACTTTTTAATGTCCTTGGGGGAGTTGCCAGAGAGCCCCTTGGAACGGACGGAAAAGCTGGAGCAGTTGCGTTTTTTGCAGGCTGGGCATCGTATTGTGGTCGGAACTGTCCCAAGTGCGACGCGTGGGATCGACACCCGAGCCGACTACGATGCATTCCTTGGCCGGCATCGGTCGCGGGAGTAGCGAAGAACCGTTGCAAGCGGTCTGTCGCAAAGGTGCAAAGGAGAACTTCGGTTTTTTGTTTAGCAGTCAGCCGGAGGCGTACCAAGTCCCACTTCTCCATGGCGCACCAAGGGCGCAAAGAAAGCAGGGAATCGCTCTGGGAGGGGGAATCCAAGGTGACAAAATCCGGGATGCAACGTAGAATCTGAGGAATTCCAACCTTTCTTTTGCATCGAGACTGCATGAGCACCGCATCCACCGAACCGATTCTCTTGGCAGACAATTCCAAGACAGTCGCAGATAGCATTGAGTCCGCCAAGATCGCAGCGCGAATCGCGGCTGAGAACAAGGGCCAACAGATCGTCCTGCTCGATTTATCCAAGCAGACGAGTGTGTTCGACTGTTTTCTGATCGTTACGGGGACTAGCCGTAGACAATTGCATGCGATCGCCGAAGAGATCGATCGAGAATTGAAGAAGCGGGGAGAAGTCCGTCTGACGATGTCAGGGTACGACGAGAGTCAATGGATTGCCATCGACTACGGCGGAATTATTGTCCACCTCTTCGATGACGAGCACCGCACGTATTATGACCTGGAAGGTCTCTGGGGAGATGCGGTTCGCGTTGATTTGAGCAGTGTGTTGCAATCCACCGGAGCGCGACCGATCGACCAAGATTAGTTTCTGCGACAGCCGAAGTCGAGTTTGGGTGTCCTTATTTCATGTTTTAACGATCAATGGTTTGCTGACTACCATGGCCGTATCGCTAATTTATATTCTTTGGTCTATTCCTGTCTTGATCGTTGTCAGCGTGGTCATGGCTGCGACGCGTCACGAGCGTTGGGATTTGATCCGCAAGCAAGCGATCAGCTCGGGAGTTTGGACCTTGACGTTTCTTGGAGCGATCGCGCTCTTTATCGGAGCAGCGATTTGGTGGATCGGCTAAGGTAAGTTAACGGTCAGCAATCCGTGCGGGGTTAACGATTCATGCCTTGCATGGTCAAGACAATCGAGCGGGGCGTTGCTGCATCACGGTGCTCGCATAGGTAGATACCTTGCCAAGTCCCTAGGGCAAGCCGACCGTCTTGGATCGGCACGAGCAAGCTTGGGCCTAGCATGGAGCTTTTGATGTGAGCGGGCATGTCGTCAGGGCCTTCGATCGTGTGGATGTAGGGAAGGTTTTCTGGGACGATGCGGTTCATTGCCATTTCGAAATCGACGCGAACGTCGGGATCGGCGTTTTCATTGATCGTCAAACTGGCAGAAGTGTGCTGCAAAAACAACTGTAGCCACCCGATACGCACTTGATTGAGTTCCGGCATCGCCCGTTCGATCTGCTGAGTAATCAAATGAAATCCCCGGGGGTATGGCCCGAGTCGGATCGATTTCTGTTCCCAAATCATAGTATTTTCAAGCACTTTCGAATCGAATCGCCACGCCGCAGCATCCGGAGGAGGGTTCTCGGGGTTTGGTTCTTGACGGTCTGCATCCTACGGGGATACTGCTAACTCCGAAATTCCTGGGGAGAACCCTCTTTGTCCAGTATATCATCCCCGACGAAACCCATTTCACAGAAGGTGAGCTTGAGCATGCGACGCGCGAAAATTAGCATCATTGGAGCAGGAAACGTAGGAGCAACTTGTGCCCACTGGTGCGCAGCGGCTGAACTCGGGGACGTTGTCCTCTTGGACGTTCCACAAACCGAAAACATGCCGCGCGGCAAAGCTCTCGACTTGATGCAAGCTTCCCCGATCATGGGATACGACAGCAACGTTACCGGCACGAACGACTACAAAGACACAGCAAACAGCGATGTTGTTGTCATCACTGCAGGTATCGCACGTAAGCCTGGGATGAGCCGCGATGACTTGTTGAGCACCAATGCCAAGATCGTTTCGAGCGTTGCAGAACAAGTCAAAACTTCGAGTCCGAACGCAGTGGTTATCGTCGTTAGCAATCCGCTCGACGCGATGGTGCAACGGGCTTTCCAAGTTCTCGGGTTCCCTTCGAACCGCGTGATTGGCCAAGCAGGGGTGCTTGATACCGCCCGCTACCGTACTTTCATCGCGATGGAGCTTGGGGTCAGCGTCGAGGATGTATCCGCAATGCTCATGGGTGGCCACGGCGATACGATGGTTCCGATCGCAAGCTGCACGAGTGTCGGTGGAATTCCTGTCTCGCAATTGATCCCAGATGCTCGGATGGCCGAGATTGTTCAGCGAACTCGCGATGGTGGTGCTGAGATCGTCTCCCTTTTGAAGACCGGTTCGGCGTACTATGCACCTGCTGCTGCGACCGCTCAGATGGTCGAAGCCGTTGTGCGTGACAAGAAACGATTGATTCCAGTCGCGGCACTCTGCAACAAAGAGTACGGCGTTGGTGGCTACTACGTCGGTGTTCCGGTCATCCTCGGTTCGGGTGGGGTCGAAAAGATCGTTGAACTCTCGTTGACCGATTCCGAGAAGGCAGCCTTCCAAAAGAGTGTTGATGCCGTCAAGTCTCTTGTCGCGTCGATGGAAACCCTCTTGAAGGGTTAATCGCCTTTCGCTTCGAATTCAGAGCAACCACATCGAAAAGCATCGCCAGCAGAAATGCTGTGCGATGCTTTTACTGCTTACGGATGCAATACAAACTCGTCCGTGTTCTCACGATCAAGTCATTTCCGACGATTGCAGGGGATGCCAAACATCCTGCATCGAGAGTGTTCTCTGCCAGTACGTTTCCTTCGGCGTCCACCACATGGGAGCGGCCTTGTTCGTCAAAGCAGTAAAGCCGACCTGCAGCGACGACCGGAGAACTGCTAAAGTCTCCGCCGAGTCGCTTTTGCCAGACGACTTCACCGGAAGCGGGATCCATCGCACTGAGTACACCGCGATCTTCTAATGAACAGACTCGTCCACCAAGAAAGACTGGGGATGGCTTACATCCAATGGCTCGGGTGGCTTGCCATACGACATGGGAATCGGTCACGTCTCCCATTCCATCTGGACGAATCGATAACAGTTTCGCTTTGCTAAAGCCGGAGCTAATGAACAAGTGTTTTCCGTCGAACAACGGACGGATAGCACTTGAGTGTTCTTCATAGCGAACTTTCCAAAGGAGGTTTCCGGTTTGAGGGTCATAGGCGATTACCGCCTTGGCTGCTGGACTGATAAGTTGTCGTTGGCCTCCGACTTCGATGATATGCGGGGTGCTGTAGGCTTTTTTCCAATCTCCGTCATCGGTTCCATACTCGATATTTCGATCTTGTTTCCAAACGGTTTTCCCCGTTCGTTTATCGAGAGCTACAACGTACTGCGTATCAAAACCATCCATTGCGAAGATGAGCAGATTACCGTAGAGGATGGGACTCGCACCTGCACCTCGGTAGTGATTGCAGGGCAAGTCGCGACGTTCCCAAACGACGCTTGCGTCTTGTGGATTCAAAGCAGCGGTGCCGTACGCACCGAAAGTTACATAGACATATTTTCCGTCGCAGATCGGCGTGGGGGAACCGTAGGAATTGAACTCGTGATAATCCTTTTGGGTGACTTCGTTTTTAAAGATTGGCCGATCGATTGCTATTTTTCCGGTTTGGCGATCGATAGCCAGTACGGACATGGTCAGGCCATCTTGGGTGGCATTGGTAAGCCAAATTTTGTCTCCCC
>JBIJCS010000230.1:0-7470 GCA_044344575.1 Pirellula sp.
CCATCGCATTGCCTGTGGGAATCCAAGCATGACAAATCGGAGATTCGGCCATCTGCGTGTTATACAACGTTGCCAATGGAATCGATGCTTTGGAGCCTAGCACCGGACTCTCAGCTGACGTTGCAATGGGTGTCAATGAGACCGTTGGACTTAGCCAAATTCGTGGTAAACCTTCCGGCAAGATTGCAATCATCGCCTGAGTCCATGGATCAAAACTCATCGAGATCCTTTTTGCTCCATCTGCTTGCTCCGGCTCGATCCGAGAGACCACATTGGTCGTTCCATCAAGCCGAACACTGTAGACTAGACCGTCTTCATCCAACGCGGACATCACCAGATTCTCCGGTGCTAACGCAGTTAGATCCGAATTTTTTTGTATCGCCCATCGCGGAGACCAAGCCCCTGCAGCACTGATCAAAGGTGATTGAAAATCGACTTTCCAAACCCGCCGCATCCCATGGAGCGAAAATTGAAATTCCGGTACCTCCGGTAACTTAGCAACTTGCTCCTTGTCGATCGCTACACGATGCAACGCGCCAATAAAACGAGCTTGATTGTCTGCGTCCTTCTGCAATTGTCGACTTGCCAAATCCTGCTTGTCCCTCAACTTGGTAACCAAAATCGGTATCCCTGCAATCACTTCCGGATTCAGCATCCACTCGGCAACTTGAACCCTTCGCTCTCGATCCAGAATCACTAACGCGGGGGCTCCCGGTACGGAAAACGCTCTCTGCAACTCTCCGTCACGATCGATCGCTAACGGCAACTCGCTATTCCAACTCTTGAGCTTCTCAGCCACCCCTGCGGCATCCGAGGAACTCGCCACTAAAAATAATTCGCTCGATGCAGATAGCTCGTTTTCCAAAAGTGTCTTCTTCACTCGATTCAGATCATCGATCAGCGGACGCAAAGCCGCACGATCATCAACCCAGCACAAGACGCTCAGGGGACGACGAGGCTCCGCTGTGTCTAACAACACTTCCCCTGTTATGGATTTGAAATCCAACGGAGGAATCACCTTCCCAAGAATCGGTGTCGATAGGATCGGCGGAACCGCTACCCATCGCCTGACCAATAACTCTTCAGGAACTTCCGCCAAATTCCATCGCTCCCAAACGATCGGTTGATCTACCTTTACATCAAGAAATTCAACTGCACAACGCAAATCATCCAACGACTCTTTGGGGTACGTTGGATAATAAAAACGTGCAGGCAACTCAATCTTGCGCAACAACGACGTCTGAGGGTCAATCCATAAAACCCAAATCAGCTCAATGCCATCGACCTGCTTGGCCACCTGAATGCGAACGCACGAGACCCCTTGAATCGTTCCAGCTTCCAAATACGTCAGCTTGCTCTCCTGCCCCCCCAACGCTTGCGAAGCATCCATCGAGAGTAAGAACTCCAACTGAATCGGTTTGGACATCGGCTCATTCAAAAGTCCAGCCAGCGTGTCGTCTGCAAGCCACAGCGAATCGATCCGCTCCGGCAACGGACGTACCAATCTCTGATTCGGAAACGGAACCGGGGATGCGATGGCGCGATCCTGAGGTGCGGTACTTGATGCCGATGGTTCCGTCCCAAGCATCAATGCCTTGGATCTCGCTTCCCAACCCGTATCCTTCCAGCATGCATCGACGAGCCCAGTACGCAGTGCAAGTCGATTGGGACGCTCCCAAGCCACCTGCAAAGGCAAGGTCAATATCGTCTCTCCTTGAATCACCAATTGGCCAGCATCTTCATACCGTTGCACCTGCTGGTATTTCTTCAAACACCCCTCCAGTACAACACGGGGTTCCACCAACGTTTTGCCCGGCGGATTCGATGAACTACCTTGAGCCCTATCTCCCTGCGTCCCCCTATCTCCCTGCGTGCCCCTATCTCCCTGCGTAACCGTATCCCCCTGCGTAACGGCTTGCAATGCCGAACTCGGTCCTCCGCTCCCCTGACTTGGAGTCTCCACTTCTTTCTTTACAGAATCAGCGTTGGGTTGGCAACCTACCAACAAGGCTAACCCGAAGAGCATTGAGAAAACAGGCCACGCAAGTGCCATAAGGCGCTGATCGATCGTCACCATAGTCAAAAATCGCGTTGGCTGGAATTGGTTTTGCATTCTCAGGAACAGTGGCAGGCAACCCGCCGGAACCGTCTCTCGGCAATTCAGGACAATCTGACCGAGTATTACCTTGCGATTATAGACAGATCAAAGGATCGAGGGAAACGACACACTGACGGCCGACCCAAGTGCATAAAGTACGCTCGCCGGTTTCTCGTCCTCTAAGAACGCGAATGCGTCACCATAACTTTTCCGGAAATCAACCTGTATTTCCACATCCTCTACCGAACAACTTACCCATGGAGGATGCTCGACTCGATACTCCAACGTTCGCTTGGGCCCTTTGGCATAACCCCAATAATGTTCGGTAATGAATTCTCCAAGTGACCCAGCAGGGGGAAGAATAAGCGGTTTGTCGACACGAGCAGAAATCCGATTCTGCTGTCGATCTCCCCAAGTATACGTCACCTGCTGAGGTGCTGTTTTCGTGTTAGCTCGATCCGAAGATTCCCTCCAAGCGAACTCGTGACGCATCGGCATCGCTACGTAATTTTCATGAAATAAAGTATTTGCAATACAAGGTATCGCAGCTCGCGGAACAATCTCTTTCAAAAATGTCACCGCTCTGAGGCTTCGGTCTCGATCCGGCGTTACATAGAACCGTAAATTCACTTCTTCAAAACAACGATGCCCAGGCACAGGGATTCCCAATACTCGGGTTTGATCGAAAAGAAAAGCCACCAAACTGACGTAACAGTCACCCTGAAAGCAATCGAGGGTTGTTTTCAGCGGTACATACCGCTCCAGAAGCTCTGGCGCAATGCGGTAATTCGCAAGAATCAAATGCTTCCAATGCGCCTTCAAAAATTTCATCCTTTGAATGCCCCTTCCTTCGTATGACTACACGGCCCTCTTGCTATGTGAAACGGTATTTGAACGATTGACTCGGAATCATCAGCCATCCTAGTACAGATAGCAATACTTGAATACTGTTTCAATCACTCGAAACCCGACCGATTCGTACAATCGAATCGCAGCTAGGTTATGGGTGGTCACTTCGAGACTGACGCTTCGACATCCGTTTGCTCGATAACCTGATAAACAGCGACGCAATAACTCCTTACCCAACCCACGTCCCCGCCACGACGGTACCACACCAATGTTCTGAATCGAGCCATAACCATGATTGGAAAGCAGACCTTGAATGGTGGCGATCGGTTGCTCATTGCCTTGATCATCTCGAAAAACTGCTAGCCATGTCGCTTCTGGTACAAAATCGGATCTGCCAGCCAAGTCCCGCATCAACTGCTTACAACCTTCCCGATCTGCCAAACAAGCGAAAACGCTACCGTCCATCTCCTGACGAAAGCTCTCCCACTTCGCTTGTGCGTGCGCACCGATCAATTTGCTGTGCCAAGGCAACCAAACCACTTGATCTTGTTCCTGCGAAGATTCCGATTGAACGGCGGCTTCGGGGCGAATCGAATCGAGCCACTGAGCGATACCACCAAGATCCACCTGCATACGCAATCGTTTGATGAAGACCGAATGCGAAGTGTTCATGCTCAACGCCCCTGTCTGGGCTTCTTGTCGATTGGAGATCGTTCCGAAGGCATCGTCGGAACTTTGTCTACCCGAATGCATCGCGCAGGGGAGCCGACCGAAGTCGAGTGATCGGGGATTTCTCGAATCACCGTGGAGTTCGCACCTAGTGTAGCCCAAGCTCCTATGCGAATCCCGGGGATCACACACGTACCGATTCCCAACAATGCACCTTCGCCAACGTCGACCTTTCCCGCAAGATGGCATCCAGGTGCGATGTGTGCGTAATCATCGATACGAGTATCGTGATCGACCGAGCAAGCTGTGTTCAGAATAACGCCACTTCCTACCCTGGCCATTGCACCAACAACAGCTTTGGGCATCACTACGGTTCCTTCACCAAGAATGGCAGACGGGGATACATAAGCTGATTCCGCAACGATCGTTGCGAAGTAACCTCCCAGGTCCGCGATGCGTTGCATGACGCGTTGTCGTAAGCGGTTCTCACCAATTCCGACGAAAAAGTGAACTCCTTCACGACAGTAAGCGCGAATCTGCTCCGGAGTCTCTTCGACGACCGGAACCCCCAAAAGTTCAGGAACCGATGGACGAACATCCAAACAGCACACAACACGTGCTTGGTTCCCCGAGCGTGCCGCCTCGATCACCATCTTGGCATGCCCGCCACCGCCGATCACAACAATTTGATCCATGCGTAGCCTTCTGTAGAGATTATTTCAATGAAGAAAGGTATTCGATCAAGTCCAGGAATTCGGTTGGTGCAACGGTCACTGCCAAACTCTCCGGCATGCTGCTCTGTAACGATTGTTTGCGCTCGGCAATGTCCTCTTTTTTATTCAACTTCTTGGACTTCCCCTCCGGTAGTGAAAGCGTGAGTGTTTCATCCGTCTCTTCCGAAATGAAGCCAATCAGTACTTCGTCATCCTCGGTTCGAATTTGTTCGGTGACGTACTTCGGATCCATTTTGGCACTCGGATCGACAATCGACTCGATCAAATCATGGCGATTCAATCGCACTGCGACGTTGGTCAGCTCTGGTCCGAACTGATACCCTTTATCACCAACCCGATGGCAGTTCGCACAGACGCGTGCGAAGACTTGCTGCCCGTTCTTTGCATTCCCCTTTAGATTCATCAGTGCCGCATACGCATTTTCCCGGGCAACCTCCTTCTTGATATCCGCTGGCTCCGCAAGCAACTTGATATGCTTTTCAGCAGCGATCCCCGGGCCGTTTGCGGCGAGAAAGCGATCGATAGCACCGATTCCGTTCGGATTTTCTTTGGCCAATTCTCCACTGCGATACATCGGCTCCCAAGTTCCTTGGGTCGCAGCGATCGAGTGCTCCATAATGTAGGTGAGCCAAGGGTCCATCGGACGGCTGGCAACATCCAAAAGCGCATCGACAGATTCCCTGTTTTGGAAGTAACTCAATCCACGTGTCACCTCTGCCAAGACCCGAGGATGCGGATCCTTCGACGCCGCAATCAGATCATTGAACGCATCGGGAATCAATCGACGCAAGTCGGTAATCCCATGCACTACAGCCGCGCGCACTCTGGGCTCGGGTGACTTGAGCAATCGCTCAATCAACCCACGATCCACATGGTGATGATTCTGATACACCCAGAAGGCCTCGCAGAGCAATCGCTCGTTTTCACTGACCTCCGGAGGCAATAGCTCACCTTGCGATCGTTCCAGATTCGCATTGTCCAGAGAAGATTTCAAACCCGACGTCCACTTCGCTACGGCTTCAAGCACCAATTCCTTCGGGCGATCGGCAAGCTCACGACGGGCTTTAGCTCGGGTGCGTGGCTCATAAACTCGCAATTGATCGAGCAACTCCAGTTCCGACTTTCCTTTTTGCGTCAACGCAGTAAGCAGCGGTCTGTCCTTAGCGACCAACCGATAGATTCTTCCACGAACATGGTCTCGGTTCGGATCCCGCTGCGAGTACTGCATGTGCCCGATCAACGCGTTGGCCCAATCGCCAAACCACAGGGCACCATCTGGCCCGATCTGCGGATCCGCAGGTCGAAAGTTCTTGTCCTTCGAACGAATCAAATCCTCAGGCTGCTTCGGCCCAGACATCACGCGCTCGCCCGTAAAGCCAGCTCCGTCGTCACGGATGCGAAATCGCGGCATACCGTTCATATTGATCACGCACGCATAGGTCAACTCCCCTTGCAACGCGTCAGGCAGATGTCGTGAGTAAAGCAGTTCGTTCCCCAACGCAGGACGCATCCCTTGGTTGTCGAAAATGGCATTCAATCCCCGTCGTGGGCCGACTTGGTTTCCCGAAAGTGCCGTTGCCCAATGCTGCTGCGCATTCGTTCCGTCCCCGACAATCCCTTGTCCCCAAGGATCAAACAGCATGCACCAAGGATTTCCATAACCTGGAGTCGTAAACCTCGAAATCTCATACGTGCGAGGATCAAAAACGTAACTGCCCGCCGCTCCCTTCCAACGCTTGGGCCCCCAAGGTGTCTCCAACGTCGTACTCATCGCGACCCCTTCGAGCATATGCAATAGTCCTCCGTGCGAGAACTCAAAGGCACCGATCGTATGGTGAGTGTCATCCGTTCCCCAGCCATCGAGAATCTCGACAACCTCGTCCGCTACGTCGTCACCGTCGATGTCCTTTAGCCAAATCAGTCGAGGTTGGTCGACAACAAGTACCCCACCCTTGTAGAATTCAAAGCCCGTTGGGCAATGGAGCTTGTCATAGAAAACCTTGCTCTTATCGGCACGCCCGTCTGCGTCGGTGTCTTCCAGGATAAGCAAACGATCGTTGGGCCTCGCATCACCCGGCCTCCATTGCGGATAGGTGGGCATACAAGCCACCCAGAGCCGTCCTTGGTTGTCGAAATTCAATTGAACCGGCTTGGCTAACTCGGGAACCATCGTCTCATCTGCAAACAACCGAATCTCCAGACCATCCGCGACTTCGGTTTCCGCGATAAACTCGTCCGGGCTCAAGTACCTCAGTTCTGGTGCCTCAGAGTATTTCTGTGTTGGAGTACCGAAGCGAGTGGGCGGAACAATCAACTCCTGCGTCGAAGAATCATCGATCATCCCGATCTCTTTGCCCGATACAGAATCCCAAATCGCGCGATCGCGTACCTGCGCCATCTGCCGAATCTTGTTGTACTCGCGAGGGAATGTTTCGTGATCCCAAGTCCTTCGGCCACCGTAGACATACCAACCATTGATCATTCGATAATCTTGCAAGTGAATCCAAGACTTCTCATTGACGAAGTCTCGAATCGCTTTTACCCGCTGCGCATCCTGGGCAACGGTTGATTTGGATAGTCGATCTGCAAACAAAGTCTTCGCCATGATTTCGGCGACCAAGGCATCCCCTCGCTGATTGACTTGAAACCCTGCCGTCGTGTACTGACACCCAGGCTCTTTCTGAAGTGCCTCTTGGGTTTGCGAGAACAAGTCAATCATTGGCCACTGCGTGCGCCGAGAAACTTCTCGGATCGCTTCGTTGTAAAGTTTCAACTGCGCGTTGATGCTATCCGCAGAAGGTAACAACGGATCTGCGGTATCCTCAAAAGCGATCGGGCCGACCAGCACAAATCGAACTTTTGCACCCGTGGAATCCCGAGTGTAACGCTCCGAGAATTGATCCAGGTACTCGATGTAGTTACGTAGAAAAGCTTCCACGCCCGAAGAGCCAGCAAAGGACTCGTTGTAACCATAGAAACAAAACACGGTATCCGGCGAGAAATGATACAACGGATCATCGAGTAAATCGTAATTCGCTGGTCGTTGGCGAACGGTGAGCTCATCAGCTGGCCTTGCAAAATTCCGCACCATCAACTGCTTGTCCGGATTCGCCAAATGCA
>JBIJCS010000231.1:0-7448 GCA_044344575.1 Pirellula sp.
AGATAGCGAAGTCTCTAGGTTGTGCGAGGAAAACCGTAGCGGTTCGTTTGGCATTGATTCAGAATTTGTGGAAACCTCACTTGAGTCATGAGCACAGCCTTACTAACTAGGATTGCGGAGAAGTGCAGTGAGTTTGAAACACTGGTCAGTCGAGGGCAATCGGTTGACATCGAATCTTTTATCTCCGATATCGAGACCCATGAGAGAGAGTTTGTTCGGCGAGAGTTAGAGGAGTTAGCCCAAGAGCTTGGACAACCCATGGGGCCGCGCACGACGGATCGGCTTGGTACTGAGGTTCAGCGGTTTGAGCTTAAGGAGCCATTGCAAGCGGGAGGAATGGGGCAGGTATGGGTTGCGATTGACACGCAGTTTGGACGGCGAGTAGCACTGAAGGAGCCGAGTGCGGAATATAAGGACGATCCAGTAAGTCGAGCGTTATTTTTGCGGGAGGCAGAGATAACGGCCAAGTTAGATCATCCGGGAATTGTCCCGATCTACAATCTTTCCCACCATCCAGATGGTCGACCTTATTACACCATGCGATTGATATCGGGGGGGAATGCCGGGACGCTTTACGATTTGATTTCAGCGCACCACAAGAAGTCAGGGGCGACACCTTGGGAGCTGGAGCATTCCATGGGGCAGTTGATTCAGCAGTTGATCAAAGTGGCGAATACGATCGCTTATGCGCATAGCCAGGGAGTGGTGCATCGAGACATCAAGCCGTCGAATATTTTGACGGGTCAGTTCGGAGAAACGCTGGTAGTTGACTGGGGGTTAGCGGTCGAGTTGCATCGTCAGGAATGTGGTTTGAGTACCATTGGCCCGCCGTCAGAGGCGGCAGCTCCAACTCTTTTATTGGGGACCATTGGCTACTCCGCACCGGAGCAGCTCTCTCCGACATCGACGCTCTCCGACGTTAAGCCGGCTTGCGATATTTACTCATTGGGAGCGGTGCTTTATCACATCTTGGCTGGGCGACCTGCGATCTCTAGGGACGAGTACCACACGATTCCGGAGTTGTTAGGTGCTGTACGTGAGGGTAAGTATTCAGCTCCGCATGTGTTTCGTCGTTCGGTTCCGCGAGGGCTTGAAGCGATCTGTTTGAAGGCTATGTCGAAAGACCCAGCGGATCGCTATGGATCGGCAGAAGCATTTGCGAAAGACTTGCAGTACTATCTTGCTGATTTACCGGTGAGTGCAGTTCCGGACACTCTATTGACCGGAACGGCTCGGTGGTTGCGTCATCATCGAGCTGTTTTCCAGGCATTACTTGTAACGCTTTTTGCGGCTTTGGGTGCGTTAGGAGTTATTGGGTTGGTGCAATCGATGCACAATCGGGAATTGCAACACAATCAATCGCAGCTCATTGAGGAAGTCGAGCTGAAGGAGTGGGCTTTAATTGAGGCAAATAAGCAGCGTAGTAGGGCCGTGGCAAGGGAAACTTTAGCCGTGGACGCTTTGGCATCATTTCCGGAAACTTTGCTCCAAGAGCATGGGTTAAAGTATGCAGAAACTTATGAGGCGAAGAAGTTACGCGAACAGTTGCTATCCAAGTCGATCGAGTTTTACAAGCGTACGCTTTTTGAAATCAACACGGAGACCGATTTGGCGGATTCGAACCGTGACAAGTTGGTGGGGCTGACTCAAACGATCGGCGGCTTGTACCGAGAGCTTGGTGACTTCACGATGAGTATTAGTTGTTATCGCGATGCCGGATCGTTGATGCGGCCAGCGATGCCTCCTTTACCGCCTTGGACTGGCAAGAAAGAGTGGTGGGTCACCGACAAGCAAGCGGAGAATGCGGTTCGATTCGTAGCCAACAGCAATGCGTTGCTCACTACGTTTCGAGCTGCCCGAATGTTTGAGGAAGCGAACAAGGAGTTTGAAGATGTCAAGCCATGGATACCTTTGTTAGAGACTATGGAGATTGCTCCGACGAAAGCCAGGTTAACGCTGAGTGATTTGTATTGGCAGCACGCAACAACTCAATCGCAGTTGGGCGAAACAGTGGGTGCGAAGGAGAGTTTTCAGAAGGCACTTGAATACTCAAAGCAAGCGCAAGGATTCGTTGAGATCATCAAATCGAACGAACCACAGGTTAGCCCGAATGACGTGCTGAAGCATCTTCAGCGAGTTCAGTTAGACTACGCGACATTCATCACAAGTCGAGGAGAACGCGACGAAGGGCTCGCCATTTTTGCCAGCTTGATTCAATCACTCAAAGATCGACTTGCTCAAGATGAGGTTAGTGATGTCGACGATTTATTTACCTTGAGTTTGGCATATCAGAATCAGGCAAACAACTTATTGGGTCCAAATTGGCTAAAAGATTTTTTGGAGATCAACCATAAAGCGTTGTCAATTCGACGTGACTTGGTACGCCGTTTTCCAAGCAATCGTTCGTTCTTCAATCTATTGCGTTATAGTTTGACCGTTACAGCGGACGCGGAAGCGAGAAACGGAAGATTCGAAGAAGCGTTGCGGCTTTCCGAAGAAGCGTCAGCGTTGGGTGAGAAGCTTCATATTGAGAATCCGGAAGATCGGATAGCAGTTTGGGAGCTTGGGAGCATACTCCACCAACAGGGGATGATCTTATCCCAACTGAGCCGCATCCCTCAAGCACGCGCAGCATTTCTGAAGGCATTTCCATTGATTCAGGACCGGTGTGAATCAGACGATTCGGATTTGCGGTGGGTTAAAAGATTGCTGGAGTGTTCCGTATATGCGGGTGAGAAAGCGATTCGTCAAGGGAATCTCACCGAGGCTGCAGTTGTGTATTCAAAGATGCTGAGTTACCTGACCGAGACGGGTAACGGCAGAGAGACGCCGATTGGTCAGGAGACTTGGGCTCCGAGGCTATTATCAGTCGCGTTACGAAATTACACGTTGATCCTTGAAGCGCAGGGTCGGCAATCCGAAGCGGGTTTTTGGATGAAGCGTCTTCTTGATATGGCAGATCCATCTGCAGTGGAGACGCTTGATCGTCGAATGAGTGAAATTAGGGATTTGGGGATGGAAGAATTGATCCAGCTTTCTCAGATGGCAGAACAATTGCAGAGATCCGAGCAAGCTCTTTTGATCTACGAAGAAATTTTTTCACGGGATGAGTCCGAGCGATTGATGGTGTTCCCTCCAGTGGTTGCCATGGCGGTGCAGCAGGCTCTTCGGGCTTCGTTGAGAGACTCGAGTCATGCTATTGAGAGGCGTCAGCTTGCTTTAGAATGGTTACGGTCCCACGTTCTTCTTTGGCCGCTCCGGCCTATGGATCCTGATTCCGTGTATCGAGATGTTTTGAATCATTGGTCAGAAGAGGTTGTATTGGGATGGACTCGGATCAAAGATGGGCCTTTTAAAATGAGTGAAAAGGAATTTGAGGCATGGGAAGCCATTTGGCGGGGGCTTGAACGTCGATATCCGGTGAAGGATTTAAAGTAGTATTTTCAAACGCGGTGATTGTGATTGCTGAGGACAGGCAGCGACTATTGCGAAGCGGTCGTAAAAAACCGAAGCTGCTTAGCTGTCGTTATGTATGTATTGGGCATACGCATAGCGGTCATTATCTGCTTTGCCCGAATGGGCTTGATACGGTATACTTATCGGTGAATTTATTCACTTCCCTAACGATGCCTCCCCATGCCAGACTTTGTCCGAATGCAGCTTGCTCGGATCGTGATCAACGATTTGACCAATCAACATGTTCTCTTTTTGAAGGAATTCGAGGGGGAGAGGCAATTCCCGATCGTCATTGGATTCTTTGAAGCGACGAGCATTGATATACGAGTGACGGATTCCGAACGGCCTTCTCGCCCATTGACTCATGATTTGATCATAGGGGTGGCACAGGCATTGGGTGCAACGATTGAATCAGTCGTGATTACTCGGTGCGAAGACGAAGTTTTTTATGCGGCACTTCGGTTGCGTCGAAATGAAGCGGTTATCGACGTGGATGCGAGACCTTCGGATGCTATCGCGGTAGCTTCCGCATTTCGCCCAATGCTTCCAATCCTGGTCGCAAAACCAGTCTTTGATTCGCTTGCCAATTAGTTTGATTTCGGCCAATTAGTTTGATTCTGTAATAGCAAGGAGCTTTCGCTATGTGGATATTTGATGCACATCTTGATCTAGCGCTTAACGGAGTTGACTGGAATCGAGATCTCAGGCAAGGGGTCGATGATATCCGTGCGCAGGAGCAAGCGGCGGGGATGATGGAGAAAGGGCGACAGACCAATACGTTATCTTTTCCGGAATTACGTCTCGCCGAGGTTCCGGTCTGCTTAACTACGTTGCTAGCGCGTCAGGAGATGGCGATCGATCATACTTTTGGCTGGACTTCACCGCAAACGTGTTATGCGATGGCTCACGCTCATCTTGCTTATTATCGCGCTATGGAGCGGGCTGGTTTGCTCAAGATGCTTCGTACGCGGGGGGATTTGAACGAACATTGGAAAAGCTATACGAAAGATCCCGATGCGACAACGATTTCGTACAATGCTCTGAGCAATGCGACGTCAACGCCCACTCCGCTAGGATTCATCTTGACGATGGAGGGTGCAGATCCGATTTTAACTCCGGAGACTGTCTATGAATTTCATGCGGCAGGGTTGCGAGCTCTGGGGCTTACGCACTACGGCACGAACCGATACGGTGGCGGTACTAGGAGCGAAGTTGGATTATCGCTTGATGCGATTGAGCTGCTTAAGCATTGCGAGAAACTTGGGATTACCATTGATGTAACACATCTTTCGGATGTTGCATTTTGGCAAGTGATCAAGCATTTTGACGGACCAATTCATGCAAGTCACCAAAATGCGCGAGCGATCTGCAATTGGCAGCGTCAGTTCAGCGATGAACAGATACGAGTCGTGATCGAGCGCGGCGGCGTGTTGGGCGTGGCTCTTGATATCATTATGCTTCAAGAGGGATATGTTCGTGGGCTTACTAAGAACGCTGTTTCACTCGAACGTGCTGTTGATCAAATCGAACATGTACGAAAGCTTGCGGGTGGATCGATTGCGAATATCGGTATAGGTACTGATCTCGATGGGGGATATGGTTGTGAACAAACTCCGGTGGATGTAAACCGTTACCGAGATATTCAAAAACTCGTCCCGTTGATGCTATCGCGTGGGTTCTCCGAGGAGGATGTCCAGGCGGTGTTTTACGAAAACTGGCTTCGATTCTTTTCGAACGTGCTGCCCGTCGCGTAAGAAATGGGGGGCGATTGGAATTCTTCAATGGATTTGCTAGAACTTGCGAGGCAACACTGGTTCTGGTAGCGGAAGAACCGGTTCTCCACTGGAGCGATTTTCTTTACGGTGAACGTTCGGCTTCATGGATTCCCCATCGAGCGAATGGGTTGGGTTGATTAGCAACTGATTGCGAATCTCTGAAATCCCTGGTTCAAAGCTTAAGAGTGTTTCAGCCATTTCTCGTTCGCGTTCCGAGGCGACTTGACCGCTTAAAACGACCACTCCTGCGTTCCAGTCCACTTGGACCTGCGGATACCCGGAACGTCGCAAACGGTCTTGGACCTCGGTGCGATATTCGGGGCTACGAATGACTTCGCGTCGGCTCGTATCGCTATCCTCGAGGACTAGCTTTGGATAGTACATGCTCTTTTTGGGAAGTGGCGGAAGTGGGCGATTGACTCGTTGCCCGCTTGTTTCGAGTCGAAGGTTGCTGGTTGCAGAGGGGGCATTTCCTATTCCAACAGCTTGTCCTGCACCTACAAAACCTTTTAAGTCGGTACGATTGGATCCTACGAAATCACCTCGTTGGCGATTTCCTCGAACGAAGCGTCCGTTTTGAGAAATTCCTCCACCGGGATTATTCCCCACGTTGAGTCCATTGGCACCTATTGGGCCGGCTCCAGGAGCGGCGTTGGTAAACGAGCCGGCTCCGATACGTCCAGAGGGAGAGGTCTGCTGGATGTTTCCCGGCGCACTTCCAACGGTTCGATTCCCGATCAATTGAGCCTGAGCTGTTGGGACTTGGTCAAGTGCGCCGACGAGAAGCAACGCCCCAAGAAAAAAGTCGTTTATACGGCGTATCCGAAGTGGGTAATGAATCATGATCGACGTTCCTAGGGTGTGTGGCTAGGTGCCTTGGGTGTCTTCTGTAACAGAATCAGAATCAGGATCAGAGGAACGCAAAGTCTCCTCTTTTTCCGATTCTGGTTGAACTACTTGACCGATGGATTCACCAAGTCGGATCCAGTGTTCCGAATCGTTTAGCCGAATCAATACACGGTCTGTTTCGATTTGCACGACTTGGATTTCGTGCAACGCGTTCGGAATCATATTCCCGGCCGTTACTTTTTCGATGCGGCCTCGTGCATCGGCAGCAAACCAAGCTTGCGTATCGCCTTTGCGATTGACAGTGATTGCTTTGAGTTCCATCGCACGTAGTGCTTTTGCAAATCCTTTTGCGAAGGGATTGCGTTGAACGAGCGCATTGCCAAGTGGTAGTTCCGAGCTGGCTTCCTCAGTGAGTATCCAATTGCTCAGAGAGTCAGCGGAGGCCGCATCATCGAGGCAGAGGACTTGGATGCTAAGGTTGACATCGAGTCGTCCGTCGTTTCCTAGCGGGTTCAGACTGACTGAGCGAATCTTCTGTAAGTGGCTTGCGCGTCGAAAGGCGTCGAGGAATGCGGTTAGTTTCGCGAGGGTTGTTTGGCCACGTAGGGAATAGTCGATACGATGGCCGATGCGAACGCGTTTACCTCGTTTCGTCCGCGATTTGATTTCAATGGGGGTAGGTTGAGACGCGTCCACGCTTGCAGAGGCGAGTTGATAGCGATCAACCATCTCGAGCAACCACTGTTGATAAAGTGATTTTGCAATCACTGGGTCTGAAGGTAGAGCGCGGTACTGGTATTCTTCGAGTCGTTTTGCGGCTTTTTGGGAAGCGAATCGAACTTGACCATCTTTTTGCAGATCCCCTTCGAGTTTGTCGATCGTTGCGGTGTAAGCTTGTCGGGGCTCTTCGATCCAACCTTGATAGAGTTGATCCAAGCCATAGAGGCCGAATAGAGCACCGGCTGCTAGGAGCAACCATTTCATGGTGGGTGTCATGATGGAACCTCGTCGGCTTGGGACGCTTGCGAAGGAGTATTCGTATCGGTCGACGTTTCACCTGGCGGGTTGGTGTCCTTTGGTGTTGGTTTAGATTTCTCAGATGGCATCATGGAGTGGAAGCGGCGCAAAGCTGGGGGAGTCAAAGGGAATTCGATATGGGATTCAAATTGCCAGGGGTATTCCTGGGAGTCTGGATTCTGCGTAATTTGTTTGCTAACGATGGTATACTTCGCACCTCGAATGCGATTTTCAAGCTCGGAGATAACTTCTTGGGACCGTACTTGCATGGCAAGATCGATTGAACCACTTCCTTTCGCATTTACTGCCCCGGAGAGCCTTCGCACAGTAGCGTCTTGTCCATCAGGCAAA
>JBIJCS010000232.1:0-7392 GCA_044344575.1 Pirellula sp.
GGCTTCCTTTGTCGATCCAGATGAGTTTCGAGATTGCTGCATCGGTGCGCGATACGACCGGCAGGAAAACCCCAGGAAACAATTCCATGGTCTGAGACCGTTGCAACTCACCGGGTATCAATTCCCTCGGGTAGATGTCCAGTTTCAAGCTCTCCGTTTTGTCCAATAGCTGGAACAGGTTGCCGGTCTGAACCGCCTGCCGTAGAACCCGCTCAGTAAATAGAAAGTCGGAGCAGGCCAGTTGGTCAATCAGGTCATCAGTGCGAATCCTTGCCACATCTGGAGAAATGACGATATCGATGTCTTGCGTCAAGCGAGGCTCGCCATAGGCTGAACTGATCGAGCCACCGGTGATGTGAAACGGAAGACCGATCGCCTCGGCGATTGCCACAAACTTGCCGATCGTGTTTTCGAATGCTTCAACGGGAAACATTGGCAAGCTGTTCCTGGATCAGTCTGACCACTTCGGGATCGCGCTCGTAAAGCTGTAAAGCTACGTGCAACCGCACCTCTTCGTCCGACAGACTAGGCTGAGCGTTTCGAATCCGTATGGCCATTTGTTGGCGAGTCCAAGCCAACATCGCAGCGCTTCGAGCTACCTTCTCTGCGGGGGACATCGCTTTCCAGCGACGTTCGTATTCAATTTCCACTTCGGACTGTTCCACCCGGATCTCCTCCCATATAGCCGGTCGCAGTATACGCGAATGTTCCGAATGGACAAACTGCCTATGTTTTGCGTAGTCGATGACTGCTTTCGAGCTCTCCAAAACACTGGGAAAACACCCAAAAGTTCGGTTCCTGTCCTGTCTGCAGGACCGCTCTACTCTCTACCTTCCACTCTCTTTCCTGCTGTCAGTTTTCCGCATTTCTGGCCAAGTGCTTTGGAGTTCTGTAGCGCCAACGCTGCCTTGGTGCAGGGCGGAAAGTGGCGTTGCATTTCGCGTCGCGCACAGAAATCGAGTCGTTTTCGAGTTACGCGAGTCGCCAAAATACGGAGGTTTTGAATGTCCCCGTCTGGCCCCGATCCACGTTGGTGGCGGCGGTAGGATTTCAACTACCTGTGTGATGTTTTGAAACGCGATGATGGCGACGATAGGCCGAAACAGCCTGTCACTAAACCCATTCTATTACGGATCTGTAACTATCGATCGTTCGAACTAGCTGACGGTTTTCGATTTAGGGTCTTTATTTCGAGCGATCGGGAACCGGTCTGAGCAGTTTCTGCATTCTTGAATGTAAGGATTCGTCCGCTAACGGTTACCTTGGCAAACGGCGGATGAAGAAGTAACCCTTTTTCCTTTTGCTCGTTTACCCTTTTTCTTTTTCACGCGTCGCCCATGGGCGACGCACGCGTTTCTTTTATAGGGGGAGAGACCAGGAGACTGAGCGTCGTTATGCATTGGATTCAGTTAGATATTTGAATCGCTGGACCTTTTTAAAAACGGAAAGCAATGACGCGCCGTAGCGACCCACCGGTAGGACGAATTGAAGTACCATCCAATCTAGAACTGCTTCACCGCAAACACGCGGAAGAAGAGGGCGTCTCTGTCGAGGCAATCGTTTTGGTAGCAGTTACAGTTCAGGGAAGATCGGGCAGTGCGCCATTCCGGCTCCAAGTACTTAGCCCAACTCGTAATCGCGTGATTAAGGTATCAATAAGGTTGCAATCCGCGTAAACTACATCAACAATCGGCGAAGTGGATGTCGTTTCGTATCAGTCCAATGATTCAGATTATCAACGAAGAGTTACCAGAATATGAAATACGGAAATTTGTTTGGCGTCAGGTTTTTCTACGTCGCGTTAAGCATCGTGATCGTATTGGGGTCTTATCAATTGTTGTTTGCAGACGAATCATCCGGCAAGAAGCCTATTACCGAAGCGGATGTCAATGCTGCGCAACAGGAGTGGTGCGATGGCTTAGTACAAATTGGAAAAGTGCACGCGGCAGGTGGCGATTACAAAGTTACCGCCAGGCAGTTGATCGATGATTTATACGACTACAAAGAAGGAAAAGTATTCTTCAAACCAACTCTCGCCTTTGGAAAGAACACATTTAGAAACACTCGCGAAGGCGCTTTGTCTTACTTCGTCGGTGGGAACCCCGACTTTCCTGAGGATTCAGGTTTCGCACTCAAGCACTGGGTAAAAGTTCGATACGACAACAACGCAGATGAGAACGGAATTCAAATTCATGACGAAGTTGCGATCACGATGGGAAATGTATACTTAACCAATGCCAATGGGGAGGAAGTGATGGTTGACAAGACGTTCGTTTTTCGTCGTTGTGGTGACGGTAAATTGCGGCTCTGTGTCCACAAATCAGCTCTACCCTTCGATCCTAGCAAGTAGATATTTTATTGGAGCGCAGGTTCAACCGATCACCCCTCCACCATCACCTTTGCCACGCCGGCCGCCTTAGCGAAATCATCTTCAGTCACCAGCAGATAGCTTTGCTGTGCGATGCGTGGTGAATTGCCAAGCCAGTAGCAGACCACGTGCAGTGGGAACGCGCGTTGTAGTTCTGTTTGCCGGCTGGCTCGCATCGAATGGAGTAATCGTTGCCAACGCGAGACTCCGGCGCGGCGCAAGATTCGCGTCATTTCGGTGCGTAGGTTCGAGTTCTTCCAACCCAGCGCCGTGTTGGCGGCCGCGCAATACCGCGGCGCCGCAACGACGTATTCATCGCGCCCGCCGAAGATTTCGAAGGCCTCGTCACGGATCGGACGCAGAAAGTGCATCTTCATCACGTGCGATGAGATCGGAAGAACTCTGCGATTTCCCGTTTCCCAATCTGGCCAGCAGTAGTCTTCAGTACAAGATCAACAAGTTCGTCATCGTTTGCGATTAATCATTCGTCGTTGATTTCCAAAAAGACCAATGCAGCTTCCAATCCTACACGTTTGTTCCCGTCGACGAACGGATGATTCATTACCAGATGATATAGATAAGCGGCAGCCATTTCAAAAATGTCTGCATGCACGTATTGACCGCTGAAGCTTGCCTCGGGTTGAGCGATGGCAGATTCAAGCAGACCGATATCGCGGATACCGTAACTGCCGCCGTAAGTATCGATTTGATTTTGGTGAGATTCGATGATGTCATCGACGGTTAGGAACAACACGGGCTATTACTCCGCGAGCTTCTTGAACGCCTTGGAGTGTTTTGAATTCACTTTGGCTCGTGCAGCGCGAACCTTGGCTTTCTTATCGTCAGAATCGACAGGCGCGATCCGAATGGACTTGCCATCGGTAGTCAATTCGACTTGGGACTCAGGAGCGATCTTGAGCAAATCCAGAATGGGACGATCGATCACAACCGCCCAGCTATTCCCATGTTTCACCAAATTCTTGATCATCGCCTGCCCCCCGCTAGAATCGAATGCAATGGTCGACCAATGTACGTACACAATTGCTTTTAAGCTCCCCGAAGTCAAGGAACTTCTGTCATTCTCTACTGACGGAAGTGACGATCGACGGCCCCCCTGCTCATTGCGATTCCACGGCAACGGCCTTTCGAACGCTTCAAAACGATTGGGAAAACACCCAAAAGTTCGGTTCCTGTCCTGTCCGCAGGACCGCTCTACTCTCTACTTTCAACTCTCTTGGCTGCGTAGGTTTTCGCATATCTGGCCAATTGCTTTGGCTTTCCTGCACGTCCATGCACGTGCATGCTTGCACATGCTGCCCAAGTAAATCAACAACTCTAGTGCGCTGCCTTGGTCCCTGGTGAGTCGTCCAGTGAGTCGCCAGAGTCGCCTCAGAACCCTCGTTTTTCTTAGGAAAACAGGTGGTTTCGCAGCAGAGGTGGTAGGATTCGAACTACCTGAGTGACCTATTGATACAAAGAGATTTTGAGAACACGCCGAAACAGCGTATCATACTGATCCAATCAAAGCGGTGAACTCGGCTTAGCGAATGACGGACGCTTCAACGAGATGAATGTTTCGCGGAAAAACCCACTTCATCTCAGCACCCTGCTGATTGTTGCCGGAACTGCATTTGCTCTGCTGCTAATCGTGATCCCTGGCGAGACTGACAATCGCTACTACGCTCGTGACTTTCAACAGCAATCGCATGGTTGGCCATGGGTTCACTTGCACCGTTTCGTTCCCAAGCCAAATTCAGAGGGTGAGGGACGCGAGCAACTCCAACAACGCTTGGAATCGTATCGCAAGCATGGTAATCCTCTACCTTTGATACCGATTCCTGGCGGCCGCTATTGGACCAGTTTCGAAAACTGGACGTTTTGGAAAGGGATGCTTGCCCCGAACTGGATGGGTTGTCTGCTTAACGTATTGGTGTGTACAGCCATTCTGTTTGGAGTTGGTTTTTTCGTCGAACGCCGTCGACGAAAACGCAATTCATTTTGGCAACTATCGATACCAGAACTGCTTGGATTCCTTGCTGCCGTGCCCGTCATCGTTACCTTAGTGACCGAATCGGTCCGACAGATCCAACGCGAAGCGAAAGCTCGTGAGTTGCTGGTCGAGCCCCAAGCATCTCGCTTCGAGTTCATCGATGTGGCACCAGCCTGGTTAAGGAAACTGACAGACAATAGCCGATTCCTTCAAGCTCGCGTAGCAGGAACTGAACCGGTACCCCTCGGCTGGCGTGTGCGCGAAGTCCAATTCGCGGATCAAGGCCTAGGATGGTTTAAGAACCCTGCAGAATGTGCGAAGTGCTTGGAAAGATTTCCCTACATCACGACGCTAGACCATTGGAACTCCGGTAGCCAAAGCCTTAAATTGGTGGCGAATGCTCCCGCTGAAAACATTCGGCGCATGTCGCTTTTTCCAGCTTATTCTGTTAGCGATAAGGACTATCGATTCCTCGGGCGATTCCGCAATCTCGAAGTGCTTTGCTTACGAGATATCGACCTGGATAAGGTTCGTTTCGAGTTCCCGGTGCTACCAAAGTTGGTCGAGATATGTATTGATGATAATCGGGTGACACCGCGTGTGCTGGAATGGCTTCGCCAGCAGCCGCGACTAAAACGCGTAAAGCTATGGTCGGCGTTTTCGATCGATGAAAGCCGATGGCGCGAGGTCCAGTCGGCGCTGCCGGGAATGACGATTCAAGATCGCCTTGGGGAATTTCATCCCTAGATTATAAAAAGCTCGCTTGCAGGGATAAGAAAATCGAAGGCTTGATCTTCTTCGATCGATGGCGCCAATTGGCCGTCGTAAATCAGGACGGTTCGAATCGATTGATTCTTCGGCAGTTTAATCGCACCGATTTTGCGGTCGACTTCCTGAATGACTGAGGTGCTGATCTGGCTTTTGAATTTGATTTCACACAGATAAACGGATCGCTTGGTTTGGATCAAAAGATCGATCTGACATCCTTGCTTCCGCTGCGTTTTGCTTTGGCGATAAGGGCCGGCGTAAAGAACTGTATGTTGGGGAATCCGAAGTTGTTTAAAGATCACCCCCAGGTTCTCCAATACGAGATTTTCGAATTGAAGGCCCATGATAGTGTCCCACTGGTCGAGTTGTTCTAAGGCGATTGACTTAAAACGACCTTTGATGATCTGGGCGCGATGAGGCTCGACATACTTCAGGTAGAAACGAAGGTAATTATCCGATAGACGGTAGCGCAATTGACGCGATGGAGAGCTTTTGGAATTGGTGAGCCCCTCGGATAACCTAGGTGAAACATCCTTTGCAACAAAGCCTGCACTGACAAGTTCAAGGATTGCTTGACTGAGGCTGCCTCCCCGCTCTCGACCGACCTTCTGACTGATTTCATCGACTCCTTTGGAACCGTCAACCAAAGCGTGTACGATTTCACGATAAGTGGGAGCTCGGCGGTGGAAGATATCGCTGAAGATGCTGTCGAACTCATTGAAGAGTATCCCGCTGGGATGGAAGCAAAGCCTAGCGATATTCTGCTCTGCCGTTTTCTTGGGATCTAGTTCCTCCAGGTAACGAGGGACGCCACCTGTGACCGCTAAGAAACGAAGCTTTTCGGTGGTACTGATTCTCGTTGCGGATCTTCCCCAGAACTGCTGGCACTCGGATAGTGCGAGAGGTGCCAACTGGAACTGCCAAGAGCATCTACCGACAAATCCCGTGTTATTGAGAATGTTCTCTTCGATCCACGACGATACCGATCCGCAAAGAACGACGACGGTTCGGTCCCGACGCGAAAACAACCTATCCCATGCATTCTTGAGGTAACCCGCGAAATCAGGTTCACCAATGCCCATCCATGAGATCTCATCGAATAAAACGACGACGGTTCCTTTAGAGGGTAGTTGACTTGCCAGAAGCTGAAAGGCAGTTGACCAGTTATCCAGGGGCAATTGGGGTGCCTTGGACTGTTTCGAGAGTTGCTCGGAAAATGCCGTCAACTGCTCTTTTTTGGTTAGCCCCGGACGTGGTGGAAGGCCCGAGAATTCGAAGAAGGCGTTTGCCTGTTTGGCGCACTGCTGAATGAATCGACTCTTGCCGATCCGTCGTCGACCATGGCATGTTACCAGCGAACTGTTTTTCTTCGCAAGGAGTTCACGAAACTCCGCTTGCTCCCGCTCCCGGCCGATAAAGGTGTTCATGTCGATTCGGTGCCTAAAGTCTAGCTATTTTTTATGGCACACTTTCGCCATATTGTCGTTTTAGTGCCAGCAACTAATACCGTAATTCTGGCACCAAAGCGACATTTCGTCAATAACCTAAGACCAGTCACGGAAGTATCGCGTGCATTCCTCAACATCATTCGGATATTGCAGCCGTATTTCGAACTGCTTCACTAAACATTGTCTTGCGATGCCACACCAAAAAGCTGACGCAATCGGGTAAGCCTGCCCGTTTCCGGGCCCCCTCCCCGAAACCGCCAGCCACTCACACCATCACCTTCTTCGCCCCTGCCGCCCTGACAAAATCATCCTCGGTCACCTTGGAATTGAGAATGGAAAATTGAGAATGGATAATTATTAAGAAAACGCCGACCCGTACGGATTTCAATTCTCAATTCTCAATTCTCAATTCATTTCCCAATCGATGTCATCCCAGCGAAGCGATAGCGTTTCCGAGGGTGTCCGAAGCCCACCATAGCGACTCAACCCCAAGATCACTTGCCAAACGGGGTTGGCTTTTTTCATCAGCTTATCGACCACTTCGCTGGGGACAAACTCGTTGACCTTCACGGAGCTCTTCTGCGTCTTTACTTTGCAGAACGGATTCTCATCGATGATCTTCCAGTCGACTGCATCGTGCATGAATTGGCGCGCGAATTGGATCCGCTTGTGGATCGTCGTCGTGGCCATCCCTCTAGCTTTGAGCTTCTCGTGAAACTCTTTCGCATGGCCTGCGGTGATTTGATTGATCCGGATCCCCTCGGGCATGAACTCTTTAAGGTTCGCCACCACCTGCTTCCAAACCGCAGCCGTAGCCG
>JBIJCS010000233.1:0-7371 GCA_044344575.1 Pirellula sp.
CTCTCCCGTAGCCACCCGCTGCCAAGCGGTGGACGTCACCAGGAAAACTTCCACCGTCTGGCGAACGGTGGCTACAGATGGACGTCAACACAAAAATCTCCAACGACATTCGAATCGCAACCACCCGCGTACCACTCTCCCGCAATCACCGCCACCCGTAGCCACCCGCTGCCAAGCGGTGGACATCACCAGGAAAACCTCCACCGTCTGGCGAACGGTGGCTACAGATGGACGTCACCAGGAACCCCCCCCTCCCGTAGCCACCCGCTGCCAAGCGGTGGATGTCGCCAGGAAAACCTCCACCGTCTGGCGAACGGTGGCTACATATGGACGTCACCAGGAAAACTTCCACCGTCTGGCGAACGGTGGCTACAGGGGAACGTCAACAGGAAAACTTCCACCGTCTGGCGAACGGTGGCTACAGATGAACGGTGGCTACAGATGAACGGAAGCTACTGGCAAACGGTGGCTAACCGAGAAAGAAACGACCTTCGCAAGAAATTACTTCATCAATTCCTGCTTCAAGAACGTATAAGCCAACGACTGCATATAAGCCGATTGCTTGTTGTTCGCAGCACCACCATGCCCGCCCTCCATGTTCTCGTAATACCATACCGCATGGCCCTGCGCTTCCATCTTCGCCATCATCTTTCTCGCATGTCCAGGATGCACTCGATCGTCACGGGTCGAAGTCGTAAACAAGACCCTAGGATATTGAACCGTCGGCTCTACATTCTGATACGGTGAAAACTTGCGGATATAAGCCCACTGCTCCGGATAGTCCGGGTTTCCGTACTCCGCCATCCACGAAGCCCCTGCAAGCAACTTGTTGTATCGCTTCATATCTAACAACGGCACCTGACAAACCCCCGCTGCAAACAACTCAGGATAAAGTGTCACCATATTGCCAACCAACAACCCACCGTTCGATCCACCTTGAACCCCAAGTCGCTCTTTGCTCGTGACCCTACGTGCAACAAGGTCCTTCGCTACCGCAGCAAAGTCCTCATAAGCCCGCAGACGATTTTCCTTCAAAGCCGCTTGATGCCATCGCGGACCGTACTCCCCTCCTCCGCGGATGTTCGCGACCACATAGACACCACCCTCAGAGAGCCAAGCCCGCCCAACACTGGCGTTGTAACTCGGCTGAAGCGAAATCTCGAAACCACCATAGCCATAGAGCAACGTCGGATTGGCCCCACTGAGCTCCATCCCCTTGCGTGACACCATGAAATATGGAACCTTCGTACCATCCACACTCGTCGCGAAATTCTGAGTAATCTCAAATTTCGATGAATCAAAAAAGTGCGGCAAGCGTTTCAGCACCACTGGCGGTTCTCCTAATACCCCCAACGAAAGTGTCGTAGGATTCAAATAGTCCGTCGAAGTCATGAAATACTCGTCCGACTCATCCGGATCAACCGCTGAAACATTCACCGTCCCAAATGCCGGTGCTCCCACCAAAGGCTCCTTGCTCCAAACCGTCCGCCCCTCCCGCTCCGTTCGCTTGACAACATAAATCCGATTCTTCACATCCTCCAATACATTGAGCAACAATGCGCTCTTCGTCGCCCCAAAACTCGACAAGGCAGTCGAATCCGTCGGCTCGAACAATACATCAAACTCTCGCTTACCTGCCATGAAAGCGTCAAAATCAGTCACTAATAAAGAGCCAGCAGTGTAGGTTTTTGATGCAATGGTCCATGGCTCCCGAAGCTCCACCAACAACATCTCCCGCACCACACTCTTGTTCGCCGTATTGGGAACGTCGATCTTGATCAACTCATCAGGCGTCTTGAGCCAGTACAATTCATCGTTGTAAAACGCCAAGTTGCGACTGACAAAATTTCGCTCAAAACCCGGCGTGTCGTCATGCATCGCACCGACCGACATGTCCTGCTGCTGACCCTCATAGAGCAACTTCGCATCCGTCAAAGGCGTCCCACGCTTCCATAGCTTCGCCATCCTCGGATAACCAGAATCCGTCATCGCACCCGATCCAAAATCAGTCGCTACGAAGACTTGATCCCGATCAATCCACGAAACACTACCCTTCGACTCCGGCAAGTAAAACCCACCCTCAACAAATTGCTTCGTTCCCAAATCAAACTCGCGAACCACCACCGCATCCGCACCACCACGCGATAACGATACCAAAGCTCGCGTATACTCAGGTCGCAACAACGTGACACTCTTCCAAACCCAATTCTCCCCCTCCGACTTGCTGATCGCATCCAAATCCAAAAGCACTTCCCACTCGGGTGACTCTTTCTTGTATTGCTCCATCGTCGTTCGTCGCCACAATCCTCGCTCGTTCTTCTTGTCACGCCAGAAATTGTAGTAGTACTCACCAGACTTGCTCACAAACGGAATCCTCGCATTGCTGTCAAGAATCTCCAACAAGTCACCTCGCAACTTCTCAAACCCAGATTCCGATTCAATCCGCTTCTGAGCCACCGCATTGCGAGCCTTCACCCACTCCAACGCCTTCTCCCCACCCACATCCTCCAACCATACGTATGGATCTTCTTGCACCTCAACAGAATTCACTCCCACTGAGCCACCTCCCCCATCCTTTCTCTGCAACGCATCCTGCCCAAAAGCCGAAATCGAAAAAGCCAACAACGCAAAACCCACCAACGCCAAGTTGCTGTGGCGACAACCCAACGCCGCCAGTAATCCATTTTGATAGCTCATGTATACCCACCCCCCAAATGGCAGATGACGGAATGATTCCAAAGAGGACGTCCAATCCAGCTTTTTGCAGATCGGAAACTGCTGTCCTACACACATTTGTCGACGATAACACACGTAGAACGAGTTGAACACCGCCCACAGAGGGTTCTCCCCAGCCACCTCAAAACGTCCAAATACAACGAAACTCCGTCATTTTGTCCCAAAATAGCACTTCCGGGGAAAAAACTGTCAAAGAATTTTGCAACAGGCACCCCAGGCCACTTTTACGACACACTCGTTCCTCGTACCATTTCGGACTCGGTTATTTTACTCTCTCCAACTCCCCCCCTATTAAGGGTTCCCACCTACTGAACACTCGCCCACCCCCATGCCCTTTGGATTTTCTTGCTTTTTTAACCAACAGTAGCAAATCCAATGATTGACATAGCACGCGCGTAGACGATACACTTCGGGAGAAGTCCCGGGGTGTCGTGCCTCGCGTGTATGCTTTGTTGTTTCTATGAGAGGTTGGATTCTATGAAGGCTAAATTCTTGGCCCTGGCCCTTACGGCCATGTCGTTCCTTGCTGCCGGCACGGCGCAAGCTGGTGTAGTTCTGTCGAACATGGGTGCAAATGGTTTGACCGATACCGCGACAAGCGGCAACACGAACACGGATATTTTGTCGACCAACTTGCTGGCCGCAGGTTTCTTGACCGGTGGAGTCGCTCAGCGACTCGATTGGGTTTCTTTGGTTACGTTTAACAATGATGTCGGAAACCAAACCGTAGAAATCTACACCGACAACGCCGGAGCTCCAGGATCGCTTTTCGCGACCTCCGTGGCGACGACCGTTGGTGCCCGCGGTGTCTACCAATTCAATTTCTCCGGTGTTAATCTCGCTGCTAGCACCAGCTACTGGATTCGCCCTGCCGTCGGCTTGAGCTGGTACATCGAAGATAATGGCGATGCCCCAACCGCTCAAAACGGTTCCGGTTTCTCCTCCACCGGCTACGGCCGATCCACCGACGGTGGCTCGTCTTGGCTTAACTCTGGCAACCGGTACACCCTTGGTATCTCCGCCAGCGATGTACCACCAGTTCCAGAGCCAACCCTGACCTCCCTCCTCTGCCTCGGCGGAATCGCTTTCATGCGCCGTCGCAAGAGCAAGTAATCGCCTTTCGCTTCACGCCCACTAAGCGAAAGTCTGACATTCGAGAACCCTCCAGTGCTCCTGGAGGGTTTTTTCATTGAACAAGAAACGCAAACGTTGCGAGCCCCCTCTTAAGGGTGAAGCCTGGGCTCCGGAAATTTCCTCTTTTGGTTACGATTAGAATCGACACTAGTAACAAAATCGCTACAATTCGACGCAGGCCTCCCGGAGTTAACTAGATCTATGTTGTTTGTCATGCATCGCGAATTTCGGCAATAAATCTGCCACCTGCGATGCATAGGAAAGGACGGTTTTATGAAGGTTAAGGTTTTAACAGTCGCACTGATGGCACTGTCGTTCTTCGCTGCGGCGAGCGCTCAAGCGGGCGTTGTTCTGTCGAACATGGGAACTGACGGTTTGACCGACACAGCGACTAGCGGTAACACCAACACGGATATTCTGTCGACCAACTTGTTGGCCGCTGGGTTCTCCACCGGTGCAGTCGCTCAGCGACTCGACTGGATTTCGATGGTAACGTTCAACAACGATGTCGGAACGAAAACCGTAGAGATCTACACCGACAACGCCGGAGCCCCAGGATCGCTTTTCGCGACTTCCGTGGCAACAACCGTGGGTGGCCGCGGTGTCTACCAATTCAATTTCTCCGGTGTTGACCTCGCTGCTAGCACCAGCTATTGGATTCGACCTGCCGTTGGCTTGAGCTGGTACATCGAAGATAATGGCACTGCCCCAGCCGCTCAAAACGGTTCCGGCTTCGCCTCCACAGGCTACCGCCGATCCACCGACGGTGGCTCGTCTTGGCTTAACTCTGGCAACCAGTACACCCTTGGTATCTCCGCCAGCGATGTACCACCAGTTCCAGAGCCAACCCTGACTTCCCTCCTGTGCCTCGGCGGAATCGCTTTCATGCGCCGTCGCAAGAGCAAGTAATCGCGTTTTGCTTCCCGCGCGCGAAGCAAATGCCCGATATTCGAAAACCCTCCAGGCATCCTGGGGGGTTTTCTCATTCACCTCCCCACCCAACCATGCCCCCTCCCATCGGCATCGTTCGCTAAGAATTCTCCGCCCTTCTCGCCTGCGGAATCCGTATCACAAACATCGCCCCCCCCCCTTTGGCTCTCTCCCCAACGGTGATACTACCACGCAACCGCTCGACAATCGAGCGAACCAAGAATAACCCAAGACCTACTCCCGGCTTCTTTCTCTCCAATTCATCCCCTGCCCGATAGAACCTGGAGAAAATCTTACGCCTTAAATGCCTTGGAATCCCCGCACCGTTATCCGATACACAAATCACCGCATCGCCATTTTCAACCCCAACAACCACATCGATTTCCGGGCTTGAAGCCGCATATTTGATCGCATTATCCATCACATTTCTCAGCAATACATCCAAGTCAACTCGCTGGACAAACAACTCACATCCACATTCTTGAAATCGGAAAATGTCTCGATCAATCCCATGCTGCTTGGTTAAACTTTCAATGTTGTCACGGATCACCCCATCAATCGACACCCATTCCTTCGGCACCGGCTCTTGATCGACCCGCTGAAGCCTCGCAACATCGAGTAACTGATTGATCAAACGATCCAGTCGCTCCACATCCTCCATCATCGTCTGATAAAACTGCTGACGCTGCGGCCCCTCCACAGCCCGGCGATTCAACGTTTGCAAGTAGAGCTTTAAGGATGCAATGGGAGTCTTCAACTCATGTGTCACCGCATCGATGAAGTTGCTCTGACGCCGATTCAAATTGATGTTTTGAATAATCCAGATCAAATACAAAATCACTCCCGCCAACAAAAACGCAAACAAAATCGCCCCAACGCTGAGCAAAATCCAATAGATCCCCGCACGACTGTTCTTCTGCGGATCCAAAGCACTGAAAACATTCAACAAAACCCAACCAACGGTCAACCCAACCACGCTGATGATCATCAGCGTCGCAACCAAAATCGGCCATTTCAGACTTTTTCGCTCAAACAAGACACCCTCGCTACAACCTAAAGTCACCCGAAATGGAAAACGAACCAAATTCCTTCAAACCCCACGTAAATTTTCCGCCCGGATTACGGTAATCTAGTTACTTACACCTTGGGCCACCCCCCTTGCCCTCACTATACTATGCCCAATACGCCCAGGATGCAAAGAAGGTAACCCGGGGCAAAGAAGGTAACGCGTAGCAGCGATGGAACAACGCCGTGAAGTCTTCGATGGATCCTCTTCAATTCCCACGAAAAACTTGGCAGCTAATTACCAAGTCCGCCTGGAACTGCGCTGAGGAACTTGGCGTCGTCGACTCCAGTAGCCGAATCGAAAATCTTCGGCCGATCTACCTGACCGAAGAATGTGACACCCAATACGGGACCCAAGTCTGGTGCTTCGAACTCTCCCGCGCACGACCCAAAAACCTCACCCAATTCGCCTTGCACTCCCACCTCATGGATGAACATCAGAGCGAAAAAACCGAAAGCCCCTCCAGAACAACCCACCATTGCGTCCTAGTCTACTCCATCGAATTCGGGATCCTAGAACTAAACCAATCCAAATGGTTCGACTCCTCCGAACAACGCGAACATTGGATCAACCGCTTCATTGAACCCTCCACTCCCCGCTCTCCCCACCTCTCCCGTACAACATCCTTTTGGGTCGGCTGCGCCGTGGCAAGCATCGTCGTGCTCGCCACCGGATGGGTCTTCTCGCTAATCCGTTTCCTGCAACCCGCCGGATAACCACCCGCGAGTCAACGTTGCCTACTTCCCCCCCCCAAAAAAAACATCCGATCCGTAGCATCGAACTACGTGGTGCCGCCGAGCACAATCTCAAAAATATCGATGTCAACATCCCCCTACACAAACTGACCGTTCTGTGCGGCGTCAGCGGAAGCGGCAAGACATCCCTCGCACTCGATACCCTCTACGCCGAAGGACAACGACGCTACATCGAAAGCTTCTCCGCTTACGCTCGCCAATTTCTAGCACGACTCGAAAAACCCAAATTCGATCGACTCGATCATCTACCTCCTACACTCGCGATCACCCGCTCCGACCGCTCACGAAATAACCGTAGCACCGTCGGTACCACCGCAGACCTACTCGAACCACTGCGAGTTCTCTTCTCCCTCATCGCAAATCCATTCTGCCTCCATTGCAAGTCCCCACTCCAAGCCTTTTCACCCTCCAGACTCTGCAATACCCTAGAAACTTTCTCGCCACGCCGCGCTATCCTCGCCGTACCTATCACCTGGAAAAACAAATCCGAACTCGCCGAACAATTCCTCGATTGGCAAGCCTCCGGTTGGACACGCTGGATCGTCAACCATGCCACCATCGAACTCTCCGATGACCGTAAGACACTCGCAAAACTCTTCCCAAAAACAGGCCAAGCCTACGTGGTCTTCGACCGCTTCCGTTGCGAGAAACCCCTCGAAACCTCGATCCGACAATCGATCGAACAAGCCTTCGAACACAACCATCAACAAGTCACTGTCTTCGTCGAACACGATCCCTCAACCCCCAACA
>JBIJCS010000234.1:0-7362 GCA_044344575.1 Pirellula sp.
CACCGCGAGCGGACTCGCTCATCAGTCGTAGCTTATCTGCGCCTGGGATCGCGGTCGGGTGGACTTGGATGAACTCCCCGTTGCCGTACTTCGCGCCCGCTTGGAAGCAGCGGCTCGCGGCGCTACCGGTACAGAAGACGGACATGGTAGAGCGGCCGTAGATCAGACCGCAGCCACCGGTTGCTACGACGACAGCGTCGGCGGCAAAGGAACGAATTTCCATCGAAACCATATCTTGGGCGACCGCCCCGACACAGCGGCCGTTGTCGTCAAGGATGGGGCCGAGGAAGTCCCAGAACTCGTATTTTTTGACTAAGCCGGCGACTTCATGCCGACGGACTTGCTCATCGAGAGCGTAGAGGAGTTGCTGGCCGGTGGTGGCACCGGCGAAGGCGGTTCGTTTGAAGAGCGTGCCACCGAAGCGTCGGCGGTCGATGAAGCCTTCGGGGGTACGGTTGAAGGTTACACCGAGTCGGTCCATCAGGTCGATGACTTTGGGAGCCCAATAAGCCATTTCTTTGACGGGTGGTTGATTTTGGAGAAAGTCACCGCCGTAGATGGTATCGTCGAAGTGGTTCCACTCGTTGTCCCCTTGTTGCCGCGTCTGGTCATTGACGCTGTTGATTCCACCTTGGGCGCAGACGCTGTGGGATCGCTTCACGGGGGTCAAGCTCAACAAGTCGACTGGGACTCCGAGTTCGGCAAGCTTCATGGTTGCTGCGAGCCCTGCTAGTCCACCACCGACGACCAACACTCGATTGTTAGCCATTTTGATCTCTTCTCACTTGTACTTGTAACGTGAACTCGTTCTTGGGTTTGTATCGATGATTCCGACTTTTCGGAGCCAGCGTCCAGCCCGACGGGCGGATTGGATGGGCAAGGATTTAGTCGGTCCAATGAGCCACGGTTCGTTATTCGTGACGCCCATCGGTTGTTTTATGAGGATCGGGTTTGACCATACGGCCTTCGACCCGCACTTTGTACATTTGGTCTTCCATTTCTTTAGCCGCAACTGGATCGGTTTTGATCACTGCGGCGAGGGAGCTAAGTCCTGCCAACCCGATCAGTACGCCGAAGGCAGCACAAGCGACCGAGGCTCTTTTTTGGCCTTTCGGGGAGAGCCAGATTCCCCAAGTGATTCCGGCGGTCCAGATACCGTTGGCTAGGTGGTAGGTACAGGCGAGAACACCAACCAGGTAGAAAAGTGGCCAGAAAACACTTAGGCTACCCATGGCTCTAGCGAGGGAACTTGCAGCATTATACGGGCGGAATTGCGCCATTCCCACAGGCTCGACCAATTTGAGCCACCAATCCCAATGGAACCAACCGTGCAGGTGCAGGACGTGGGTAAAGATAAACAGGAAGGCGATGTAGCCGGTGATTCGTTGGAGGGAGTAGCGTTTGTTGCTGGTGTAGGTGTAGTTTCGGGTGTTTGAATGACCGCTCATCGCGATCCAGACACCGACGATGGCATGAAACAGGATGGGTAGGAAGATGAAGCCCCATTCGACGACGGGTAGAAATGGGATTGAATGGATAGCGAAGACGGCATTCTGGAACACATCCGACCCGGCTGCAAGGCTAGCATTTGTGATCAAATGCACGCACATGTAGGCTCCCACTGGAACCAATCCGCTAAGCGAATGCAATCGCCGGATTAAGAAGTCATGCTTTTTGAGGAAGGATGTGGCAGAGCCGGTTGGGCTGGAGGGGGACGATTCTGTGGAGGTCATTCTCTAGGCTTTTCTACGGCTACGACTTCGACCGAATGGAAACGGTGGACGACGAAAAAACACCATACTCAGGTTACTGTAGAGGATAGCCCACAATTAACGAATTACCAAGTCTTCCAGACCGCTATAACCCCTACAAACTCAGAACTACGGGGTGTTTGGCTATCCCAAAAGGATTAATCGGCCCTCGTTTCGACGGGCACAAGGAGGAAACAATCAGTTTTTTGTGATTTCGTTGACATTGCCGCCGATAACGAACTATACTCGAACCCGGTTTGACCCCCGGGTTACCCGGCCGTAACATTCCTTGTCCTTCTCATTTCCTGCATATTTGGACTTCGGTTGACTCATGACACGACTCGGCCAAATTTTCACGCTGTTGCTCCTAATTCTCAGCGTTGCGTTTTTCGTCGCCTCGGTTGCCGTGAACGCGTCTCACAAGAATCTTCGTGATCAAGTTACGGAGTTTCAGGGTCGGCAGCGGTCCTTGGAAGCCACGATCGATGAGTTGAAGAAGGCTGGCGAGGTGAACAAGACGCAATTGGCTCAAGAGCAAGTTGCCCGTCGTGTTTCGTTGGCTGCTTTGCAAACGCAATTGGATACCGAGCGTGACAAGAATCAGCAAGCGAATACGCAACTGAACGATTTGAATTCGAAGAATACACAAGCTACGCAAAGTTTGGCGCAGACGCTTGCTGAACTGAAGCGTATTACGAGCGAGAATGATTTGCTCAAGCAAGAGATTGACAAGATCATTACCGATCGCAACGGGCAGCGTCGGACCGTGATCAACTTGACCGACGAGCTCAACGGACTCAAGAGCAAGAAGATCGATTTGGAAGCCGAGATTAAGAATTTGCGAGATCAAGCGACGTTATATCAAGCGATGGCAGACACACGCGGTGCGGCGTTGGCTGCAGCTGGGATCAAGGATCCAGACGATGTTCCGCCGAGCGATCTGAAAGGGGTTGTCTTGGCCGTTGGTTCTGATTCCTCGGTGGAGATCTCGGTCGGACGCGACGATGGACTTCGCCAAGGCCATCAATTGGATGTTTTCCGTAACGGATCGTATTTGGGCCGTATTGAGATTCGAACGATTGCCGACGACAAAGCGGTTGGCAAGATCCTCCCGAGTTTCCGGAAAGGGTTTATCCAAGCCGGCGACAAGGTAGCTTCTAAAGTCTACTAGTAAGCGTCACCTTTCCTGAACTCTCCTAAGAACACCTTCTGCATCCCTGCAACAGTATCGAATATGTCCAAGCAACCGATCTCGATCTACACGATGATGATCATCCTGGCCAATATCTTTATGTTGCTGGCTTGTATTTTCATGGCTATCGAATACTTCGGCCGTTGGGGTGGACCTTCGTCCCCTAAGGCCCCGAATGTGCAATGGACGCACCCAGCGAGCGAAATACATCGAGCGTAAACAAGGCTTGTTTACTCGGCACCGACGGCTTACCCCGCACGGACAACTCAACCGGTAGGTATTACCTACTGAGTCGGCGGGGCAGTCTCCGCTGCATCTTGACGCTTGCGGTAGTTCTGGTTGGTTCTCTTGCGTTCGCAGAAACTTCGATCGCTCCCTCCGCTTCGACTTCGTCGGCGATGGTGGTAGGTTCAGGGCAGCGGGTCGTACACCATGCGATGGTGTTTGAAGGCCAAGTTCGATCGTATTGTGTCTATTTACCTGCTGAGTTTTGCCAAACAGGCCAAGCAGTTCGAGGCAATCCGCCAGGTAGCGACCCGAGCGCAAAGCGATTCCCTGTGGTGCTTGCATTTCATGGGGTGTTGATGAATGCGGAGACGATGGCAGAGATGACGGATTTACATCATCTCGGTTTTCGGAGTGGATTCATCGTCGTGTATTTAGACGGGGATGGGCATGGTCGCTTCCGAACTTGGAATTCTGGAGGGCGTTCTGGTCGATTGGAGCGGATCGCGGAGGATGACGTAGGGTTTGTTCGGTTGGTGCTCAAGGGGCTTGAGGCGAATTATCCGATCGATTCGAATCGAATTCACGCAACAGGCTTTTCGAATGGTGGGATGATGTGTTACCGGTTAGCGGTAGAGATGCCGGAGGTGATTGCATCGATCGCACCGGTTGCGGGGACTTTGGCAGTCCCGTTGCGTAGTGATGGGTGTCCTGAATCAGCGAATGGGTTGAAGCGAGCGGTACCGAGTTTGCATATTCACGGCACGGAAGACAAGTTTGTGCCTTGGACGGGTCCCAATGCGAGGACGCCGAAGAACTTAGATTTTTGTAGTGTTCCACAAACGGTTCAGGCTTGGGTGCGTCATCATTCCCAGGTTTCTGGGTTGGCGATCTTTTGCGAGTCGATTTCCTTTGCTGATCGGTGTGCTGATGGAACGCGTATAGATTCGCAGATTTTCCGCCGGGATAGCGGGGACGAGAAGGGATTGGTAGCGATTGAATTGGTTCGGGTTGATGGGGGCGGGCATACTTGGCCGGGTGGCAAGAACCGCGAGTGGTTGGTCGGGACGACATCGCGGGAGTTTTCTGCGAATGAGCGGATGTGGGAATTTTTCCAGCGTCATCCGCTGCATTGATCGCAGGGGCAGGGGTGCGTGAGCGGTTCAGCGAACCGGATCGAGTCCATGGGCGCGGCGCAGCAGGCCGATTTGACCGGCATGGATTGATTCGTGCAGGGGGCAGAAAAGGAAAGCCCCGAGTTTGATGGGGTAGGCTGCGAAGGGCATGTCGGTAGGTTCAGCGAGCAGTTCTGCGGGTGCGGTGCGCATAAAGTCCATGGAAGAACGGTGGATCTTTTCCAAGATCGCCAGCATTTCCGTTTTGCAAGGATGCGTCGCAGATTCGTTCGTCGGGGAGCTACCTCTGCCGTAGCGTTTGCGGAACCATCCGGGCATTAGATCGAGGTCACCTTCGACTCTACCGCGTTGCCGGAAGAGCATCAATCCGTATTGGGCGATGGCTAAATGACCAACTTGCCATGCGAAATGGGTAGGAATTCCTTGGGGAGATTGTTGCCAAATCTCTTCTGAGACATTGTCGAGAAGTTGCAGGGTGTAGGTTCGGGCGAATTCCATTTGTCCCAAGCCAGCATTGCGCATGGATTCGATTTCCGAGAGGGGGGGAAGATGAATCGAGTTTTCCATGAAAAATTTTCCAAGAAGTTGCGAAACGTCGGAGAATGGGGTGGGTTAAAATACCGAGCGATTTCTCGCAGCAGTAGTGTGGGGGAAAGTCGCTTCTATTTCAAGTCTTCTCAACTAGGGCTCACGGTCATGCCAATGAAGAAGTTGTTTGCGCGTGTATTGATGACGACAGGTCTTGTCGCTTCATTGTCTTTAGGAGTAATGGCTCAGGGTCCTGGCGGCCAGGGGCGTGGTCAGGGTGGTCCGGGTGGTGGACGGATGATGATGGGTATGGGTGGTGGCATGGGGTTGGGCGGTGGTGTCACCGGTTTGCTTATGATGAAGGAGGTTCGAGAAGAACTGAAGCTTGACGAAGACCAAGTCAAGGAATTGGAAGAGATGGGTAAGGCGATGATGGAGTCGATGCGTAGCATGCGTCCGGCTCAAGGTCAGCAGCCTGACATGAAGGCGATGCAAGAAGCTGCCGAGAAGATGCGCAAGTCGATGGCTGAGTCGGAATCCAAGGTTGAAGAGATGTTGGATCCGAAGCAAGTAGATCGTTTGATCGGATTGGTCATCCAGCGCGACAATCTGCGAGCACTCAACAGCAAGCTCGTTGCTGATCGGCTTGGAGTTACCGAAGAGCAGAAGACCAAGATGGCTGCGATTGAGAAAGAGCAAGGCGAAAAGATGCGTGAGCTCTTCCAAGGTGGTTTCAATGCAGACATGCGAGACAAGATGCGTGAAATGCGAGAAGCAGGTGATACGAAGATCAAGGAATTGCTGACCGACAAGCAAAAGTCGGACATGGAAGCCTTGAAGGGACCTGAGTTCAAGTTCCCAGAGCCTCAGTTCGGACGAGGTGGACCTGGTGGTGGACCTGGCGGACCGGGAGGCCCAGGCGGCGGACGTGGTGGTCGCGGTGGACAGCGTCCAGGTGGCGATGGCGTTTAGTCGTTTGCCGAGACTCAAATGAATCCGGTGAAATGGAATCCGGTGAAATTGAATACGGTGTGCAGTTCAGTCTGCCGCGGATAATTCAGTCAGAGATAAGGTAACACTTCTCAAGCACATGAGCGGACGCAGGCCAGTTGGGAACAACTCTGCCTGCGTCCGCTCTTTTTCTTTTACCGTGCTTTTGCTGGGTGATGGATGGCGTCGCCGTCGAGGACGGTCTAGGGGTGTGGCTGGTCGCTAGTGCAGAGCTGTGCCTCGATCGAATCAGGAACCCAACTGGGAACAATACCATAGCATTCTCGGTAGGTGAAAAGGGCCCTTCCACATGCTCCCCTTTAGCGTATTTGCACGACCGCCATCGCGATGCAAATATCCGAACCACTCTCCATGTTCGGGATCTGCAAAATGCTTAAAACTCCAAGCGTGTACTTGCTCGTGCATCTGGCGATACCGCTCCTGATTCGTCAAACGAAAAGCTAAAGCCGTAGCAATGATCGCTTCGCAGTGCGGCCACCAAAACTTCATATCGTGCCAATACTCTTGTACTGGTTTGTCGTATACATCTCGGAAATAAAATAAGCCACCATACTCCTGATCCCAACCCCGTTGCCACATACAGTCGAGGATACCTAATCCTAACTCTTGCAACGGCTCACTCGATCGCAACAGACTCTCATGCAAAATAAACCAAGCACACTCAATTGCATGCCCTGGGTTCAATTGCCTGGTGTCGAAATGATCTAGCACCTCACCTTCTGCACCTACGACTTCCATCAAGACGCCTAAATCTCGCTTGTAGAAGACTTGGTCTATCGTTGCAATGCATCGATCGATCCAAGTCGTACACGAGTCTCCAAGAACCTCTACATCTCCTAGATTGGCTCGCAATTCTTGTGCACTAGCCATAGCGATCATCCAAGGGCCGATGCCTTGCATTGGCCGAGTCTTCGGATCTGTTTTCGATGGAACTCCCTCAACTTCCAGCTCCGAGAACTTACCCATTGCCCAACGATGTCGTTCGGAACCTAAACACGCTTGCAAGAAGACTTCCAACATCGCAACAGCTGCAGCACGATAACGCGATTCCCCTGTCGCCTTCGCCATCGAAGCATATGCGATCGCAGCAAAGGACTCGCTATAGTAATACCGTCTCATGCGCAAAGGCTGTGCGTCACGCGTCACGGTAAAGTAAAGCTTGGGAATACGAGCACCAGGATGTTGCTGCACGAGGTGGCTTAAACCAATCCCGTTTTCCTCTTCCGCTCCTCGAGCATGGCTTGTCGCGTTGCGATCCAAAGAGCCTGCGCAGCGATCCAAAAAGCCTGCGCAGCTTTGCGCAATGGTAAGCCACCGTGGGTCGGGTCGGTCTCCTCGAGCCACCCAAGTATTATGCATGGTTGCAAACATCCAACAGGATCGCCCTTGAAACCACACGGATTTGTCACTATCGAGCAGAGTCCCATCGCGCTCCAGAGCTGTCCACATTCCACCTCTCTCGCGATCCCATCCATGCTGCATCCAAAAAGGCAAGATATCTCCCAATAAATAGTTTCTA
>JBIJCS010000235.1:0-7355 GCA_044344575.1 Pirellula sp.
TACAGGAGGGCGGTGGATGTTGCCAGGAAGACCTCCACCGTCTGGCGAACGGTGGCTACGGGAGGGCGGTGGATGTTGCGAGGAAGACCTCCACCGTCTGGCGAACGGTGGCTACGGGGGCAGTGGCTACGGGAAGAAGGAGGACACGGGGGACTAGGCGACGGGACGAACTTTACGGTTTCGAGTTCTTTACACGTGCGGCCCAAGCGTCGAGCTTGCGTTGAAGGATACTCAATGGCATACCTCCATCCCGTAGGATTTCGTCGTGGAATGAAGCTAACTGAAACCGACTCCCTAATTCTCGTTCGTACTGTTCTCGCCATTTACGAATCTGCAGCGCCCCGATCTTGTAACTGAGGGCTTGGCCTGGCATTGCCATATAACGTTCAATTTCCGCGACCGCACTTTGCTCGGAAATCGGCTCGTTCTTCATCATGTACTCAATCGCCTCTTCCCGAGTCCACCCTTTTTGATGCAGTCCTACATCCACCACTAATCGAATAGCGCGATGCATCTCATCACCTAACGCTCCAAGATATTGCTCAGGCTGAGTATAGAGTCCGAGTTCACGCCCTATCGACTCGCAATAAAGTGCCCAACCTTCGCCATATGCACCGTACCAAATGAAACGAATGAACTTGGGCAATCGTTGATTCTCTTGTTGCAATGAGATCTGAAAGTGATGTCCGGGGATCGCTTCATGAGCAAAGAGTGAATCCATGCCACTGGTAATATTGAACTTTGCAGGTTCGGGTAGCGGCAGATAAAAAATTCCTGGACGACTCCCATCCGCAGAACCGGGCATATACTCCGCACTTGCAGTCGCTTCCCGAAACGATTCGGTTCGACGAATCTCAAATGGCGTTTTAGGTCTCATCAAAAACAACCCATCGAGCTTAGGCTCTATCCTTGCTTGGATATCGCGGAACGCTTGTAAAACCTCTTCGGCATCCTTGTAGGGAGTAAAACGGGGATCGGTTCGCACAGTCTCGAAGAACTCTTGCAATGACCCCGGAACGCCCAGTTGCTTTTGCACTTGCTCCATTTCCCCTCGAATTCTTGCAACCTCACTTTCACCAATCGAAAAGATCTCTTCGGGGGTCAACGAAGTGGTAGTCCAAGTTTTCACCCAATACGCATACTGCTGGTGCCCCTGTGGCAGACTACCAATCCCTGATGTCGTACGTGTCTTTGGCAAATACTCGTCTCGCAGAAACTCGCCAAACTTTCGATAGGCTGGAACAACTTGGTTTGCGATCGCTTTCTTGTACGCTTCGGTTAACCTCGCTTTATCCGCCGTCGAAAAATTCGATGGCAGATTGGTAATTGGAGCGTAGAAGAGACTTTCTTGTGGGTCTTCAGTGACAATAGTCGGATCAAGCATCTGTTGAACCATACGCTGCGTAAGAACCGTCGGTAGCACATAACCATCCCCCATACCGCGGCGGAATGCATCAATCGATGCGTTTACCCAAACTTCAAAGTCGTTGATTCTCCCTAACCAATTGTCGTAGTCCTTCACGCTTTTGAAGGGCTGACTGCTGCTACCGCTACCCAGCTGGGCAAAGACAAGATGAAGTCCGTCAAATTGATGTATGGGAATACGCTGAGTGTCATACGCGATTCCTTCCAGTTGATTATTGAGTTCGTACTCAAGTACTTCAGCAGCGAGTTCCGTATCGACGGAAGCATCCCCTTTCGGAGCGGTTTGTAATTGTCGCAACGTATCCGAGTAAAACTTTTTGCACTCGGCAACATGGTCCGGAGATGGGTTAATCGAAAGCCGATCGTTGTACCTAGCATCTCCTTGCATGGTCGCATCCAGCGGGAAGAGAATGAGTCTTCGCTCATGGTATTGATCAAAAAGGTTCCGCAAATACTCTTCACGCGAATACTCCTTTTTGGCTTTTTCTTGCCCATGAGTCTGCGTGCATCCTAAGCCCCAAACAACGAGTATCGACCACCCGAGACAAGCCGCGAACGATCGCAAAGCTGAAAAATGAGAGTTCATCGAAGCGAATTCCTTGAACGATTGCAAAGCGACGGTCTACCAATTACTGAGAACGAACTACAGATTCTGGTGGAGCCTGAGTATGGGATGAAGTCAACAAGATGTCTTGACTCTTGCGGAATGTCAATGTTCAACAGTTTCTTTTGCGAAGAGCATCACGAAACAGACCGATCCTAGAGTCTATGGAGTCTTAGTCGCAGCATACGCCGCGATCGCGTAGAATTGGGGATTCGCGTCCACATCGAATTCTCAAATTACCTGCTGACGGCTTTTACTATGGATCTAGCAACGAACAAGTATCTCTCAACGAACAACGTCGTACTTCGTCGAATCGTGTTGCTGCTGGTCTTACTAGCAGGGCAATTCAGTCTCCAATTTGCACAGGGACAAGACAGCTTACCTCCTCTAAATCTCGGTGATGTAGTAGAGCGGCATGAGTGGATTCCCATGCGGGACGGAAAAAATCTTTCGGCATGGGTCTACTTCCCCAAAGGTGACGGGCCTTGGCCTGTCCTCTTCGAACAACGCTACGTGGACATACAAGGTGAAGGAACCCGAAAAGCAGCCGCAGCACTTGCAGAAGCTGGCTATGTCGTGGCGATGGTCAACTTCCGTGGGACTTGGAAATCGGAAGGAACTTGGGTCGGCTATCGTGCGTTAGGTTGGGGAGAACACCAAGACGGCTACGATGTTTGTGAATGGCTTGGCACTCAACCTTGGAGTACGGGCAAAGTAGGAACATTTGGCAGTTCCCAAGGAGGTTACGCGCAGAATTTTTTAGCGGTTACGCAACCACCGCACTTAGTTGCCCAGTACATGGTCGATACAGGTTTGAGCTTATTTCATGAAGGGTATCGAATCGGTGGAACCACGCGTCCGGAGAGATTCACATCCCTAAAACAAAACTGCCGTAATCCCGAAGATAATGATCGCTTGCTCGACGAGTGGTTTGAGCACCCCCACTATGATTCTTATTGGCATGCTGAAGATTGCACCCGTCATTTCGACAAGATGAATGTCCCATGTTTCACCATCGGAAGTTGGTATGACTTCATGAACCAAGGCTCAATCGCAAGTTTTCAAGGACGGCAACACCAAGGAGGCCCCAATTCCCGTAATCACCAACAACTTATTATTGGTCCATGGGCACATGGACGCCTGAACAAAGGAACACAAGTAGGGCAACTGACCTATCCCAGAGAGGCAGCTTGGCCTGAACTGCAGCATATGATTCGATGGTTTGATTATTGGTTGAAAGACATTCCAACGGGCGTCGTTACAGAACCACCCGTTCGATATTATGTCATGGGTGCACTTGGCGAGGAGGGAGCTCCGGGAAATGTGTGGAGGACTGCGAACGATTTTCCGCCCAAACATGCGATGAGGCCCCTTTATTTGGGCAGCGAGGGTAAGCTCACGAATGAACCACCAAGCGAAGATTCCAGATCGACATCGTTTATTAGCGATCCGAAGTCACCTTGCGAGATACCTGGGACTTGGTTTCCGGGTGCCACCGATGCACGTGCGTATGAAAGCCAAGCCGAAGTTCGATCGTTCACTACCGATCCACTAAGCTCCCCGGTCGAATGGACCGGTCGTATTCGAACGGAGTTGTTTTTATCGTCAACCGCACGGGATACGGATTTAATCGTTCGTGTCTGTGATGTCTATCCAGATGGACGTTCGATCTTGATTGTGGAGTATCCACACCGCGTTCGTTATCGAGAAGGATTTGATAAAGAGGTGCTAATGACGCCGGGTGAAATTGTGCCAGTAGCATTTGACGTGGGATGGATCAGCCAGATTTTCAACACAGGCCATCGCATTCGAGTAACCATTTCCAGTACGGGTGCTCCGCTCTATGAACCCAATCCTCAAACGGGTGGACCGCAGACGCGCGTTGTGCCTTCTGACGCAAAAGCGGCAACCAACACCCTGCACCATGATCGCAGTCACGCGTCCCGTATTATGGGACCGGTGAGCGAATAGATATCTCCACCGTCCCGTGGTAGCCACCAGCTGCCAAGCGGTGGATGTCGCCAGGAAAATCTCCACCGTCATCCAATCGTAGCCACCCGCTGCCAAGCGGTGGATGTTGCCAGGAAGACCTCCACCGACATCCCATCGTAGCCATCCGCTGCCAAGCGGTGGATGTTGCCAGGAAGACCTCCACCGTCCCGTGGTAGCCACCCGCTGCCAAGCGGTGGATGTTGCGAGGAAAACCTCCACCGTCATCCAATCGTAGCCACCCGCTGCCAAGCGGTGGATGTTGCCAGGAAAATCTCCACCGTCATCCAATCGTAGCCACCCGCTGCCAAGCGGTGGATGTTGCGAGGAAAACCTCCACCGTCTGGCGAACGGTGGCTACGGGAGGGCGGTGGATGTTGCCAGGAAAATCTCCACCGTCATCCAATCGTAGCCACCCGCTGCCAAGCGGTGGATGTTGCGAGGAAAACCTCCACCGTCTGGCGAACGGTGGCTACAGGAGGGCGGTGGATGCTGCCAGGAAAATCTCCACCGTCTGGCGAACGGTGGCTACGGGTTGCGGTGGCTACGGGTTGCGGTGGCTACGGGTTGCGGTGGTGACGGGGGAACGGGGAACGGTTGGTTTTCTGGCATTGACATAAAGGTTGCTATGAATGCCAATTAAATACTTCACTTGTGACTCATTGAAAACAAGGACTTCCAATGCCTTCTGACCCACCCACTTCGAATAGCCTGCCACCAAGAGATGCCCATGAACGTGGATTGCATCGCATCATGACCATGGGTGGCGAATATGGGACTCGCAATTACACCGTCAAGCATGTGCGAAGCCTGAAGGGTAAAGCTGTACTTACCGAAACCATGCCTTTTACAACCAGTGAAGCGATTGCCGCAGAAGAAGCTGGTATCGATTTGATGAAGGTCAAGTTCGATCCGAAAAATCCATCGAGTTCTGTCGCAATTCGTAAAGCTGCTCCTCACACTTTCATGACGTTTTGCATCGGGTTGACCAAAGTCGCAACGGTCCAGGAAGCAGTAAGAGCCGGTTTTGATGCGATGGAAGCAGGTGCGGATGCAATCATGTGCCAATGGGGACCTGAGTTTATCCGCGCCGTTTCCAGTGTTGGTATTCCCGTGCAAGCCCATGCCGGACTGGTACCACGCCTGAGTACTTGGACTGGAGGACTGAGGGCTGTTGGAAAAACAAATGACGAAGCACTTTGGATTTACGATCAAGTCAAGTCTTTTGAAGCCGCAGGGGCTTGGGCCGTCGAAATCGAAGTGATACCTGCAGATTTGCTCACCGAGATTTCTCGCCGCACAAGCTTGGTAACTTCTTCGATTGGAGCCGGGAGTGGTGGCGATATTCAATTCATGTTTGCAGAAGATATTTTGGGTAATCACGAGCCACCGTTTCCGAGACACACCAAGCAGTATCGAAATCTGTTCAAGATGGAGCAGGCGATCCAAGCGGAACGAGTTGGCGGATTCCGGGACTACATTCACGATGTGAAAAACGGAAGCTTTCCAGGGTCTGAACATATCGTCAAAGCTCCGCAAGGATTGATCGAGCAGTTTCTTTCTGAACTCGAAACTCGATCGGATCGGAAATAGATAACATGCGATTGTCACACACTGAGTTGCACCAAACCGATCGAATCGGCTGGCTACGCGCAGCTGTAGGTGCCCTTTTTGGTGCGGTCGTGTAAGCCAATTTTATTCGCTAAGGAACACCTTCTTCGTGTCTGAAATACAAGGGATAACGGACTCAGGTACCGTTTTTCTACGTTGGATTCTGATAGACATAGGCATAGAGACCAAGGTAAACTCTGATGCTCTTGATGTACAGTGTCCCACCCGATGAATGCAGCCGAACTTGGCAGACTCTCTTATGAGCGATCCAACTCCTAAAACCAAATCGCTGGTGACTCGACACCTTCCCTGGCTTGTACTCTTAGTCCTATTCTTCGAACCTGGGCTAAAACTGAGTGTCCCGCAAAATCAATTGATGGCATTCGATGGGATGAACGATTCCTCCCCGGTAGCTAGTCCAACATTCGAGACGGATGTTTGGGCCAAAGTGGTGGAACGGACCTGTATTCGGTGTCACCACGATCAAGGCCAAGCAAAGGATAGCGAATTTCTTCTAGAGACATCGATCGACGGTCTTTATGCTCCAAAGAGTTTGGAACGCAATGAACATACTTTGCGTTCGATAGCCCGAAAAGTTTCCGCCGATCGATCCATCCTGTTACAAAAGGTAGTTGGGGAGCTCGAACATGGTGGAGGCCAAGTCATTAAACCGAACTCGACAGGCTATCGCATCCTCGAACAATTCGTTTCAGAATCGAAATCACGACCAAAGGATAACGAATTTCGGGCGATAACAAGAACCGATGAGCAGAGTCCTTTTTTTGAAGGAATCGCGATGCTCCCGCCCGAGCGGTTGCTCCGACGCATCACCTTGTCATTGGTCGGGCGACTACCATCCCGGATAGAATTCGACTCTATTCAGCAAGATGGACTAGCAGCACTAGAGTCAATCCTGGATTCTATCTTGAAAGAAGATGCATTTTACGTGCGACTGAAAGAAGGGTTTAACGATATCTTTCTGACGATTGGTATTGAGGACAATGCCGAAACTTTATTGTCTTACGATCATTTTGAAAAAACGCGGTTATGGTATCAAACTCACGATTTCAGCCACCTACCAGAAGCGGAGCGGGAAAGAGCTGGCTGGAAACTGGCTGCTGTTTATCGCGATGCTCTCTTAAGAGAACCATTGGAATTGATCGCGCACGTCGTTCGTAATGAGAAACCATTTACAGAGCTAGTAACAGCGGACTACATCATGGTTAGTCCCTATACCGCGCGAGGATATGGGATTTTTGAAGAGATCAAAGATCAGTTCCAAAACAGCGAAGACCCTTTTGAATACATTCCGGCAAAGTTGCCAGCACTGAAGGGACGTGATGGTAAAGTCCAAGATTCAAAGACTGGATTGTATCCACATGCAGGCTTTTTAAGCATGTTCCACTACTTGCGCCGTTACCCTTCAACCGAAACAAACCGAAATCGCCTTCGTGCAAGGATGTTCTACCAGCATTTTTTGGGAATCGACATTATGCAATTAGCTCCACGTTCATCGGATGCTGCTGCGGTTGCTGCCAAATATGAAGTACCAACGATGCAAGCTCCTGATTGCGTGGTTTGTCATAAGACCATCGACCCCGTCGCAGGAATCTTCCAAGACTTCAACTTTCAAGGTGAGCTAGGGCCACGAAAAGACGGTTGGTACCAGGACATGTTTCCAGCAGGTTTTGAAGGAGAAGTGCTACCAACCGAAGAACGATGGCGT